>CAZMDL010000118.1:0-3866 GCA_964565285.1 uncultured Candidatus Saccharibacteria bacterium | reverse complement strand
TCCCCAGAAAATTGCTTCCGCAAAACCGAGTCCTTTTTGTTAGTCCGCATCGGGATTCTGTTCGTAAAAAGTTCGGACTTTGTTTAATAGACACCACAAAATAAAAATCCCCATGATTTCTCGTGAGGATTTTTTTTATTTATTTACATAAAATTAATTAATTACAACTAATTTATCTCTTACGAGCAAAGCAACGTTGTCGATAAATTCTTTTGTTGTAAGCCATGTACTTCTTCCGGGTTTTGGATTGTTGTGCACTAGCTTTGCTATATCACGAGTGAAATTTCCGGCTTCAACTGTTGAAATAACTGTTTCTTCAAGGGTATCGCAGAAAATAGATAACTCTTGATTGTTATCAAGCATTGCACGATGACGCAATCCACCAGTCCATGCAAAAATACTTGCAATTGGATTTGTACTTGTGTCATCAGGTATTCCGCTTTCAATGTTTTTTTGGAGGCGTCGGTAGTGAGCAGTAACAGTGCCGTGAGCAGCTTCCGAAAGAACGGTTCCACCATCTGGTGTGGTTAGTATGCTTTTCATTAAGCCTAAACTTCCAAAGCCTTGTGCGGCCGCATCACTCTGTACATCTCCATCATAGTTCTTACATGCCCATAAAAAACCACCTGAGCTTCTTATTGCAATAGCAACCATGTTGTCGATTAACTCATGACGATAGCTAATACCAGCCTCCATAAATAAATCTTTATAATCAGATTCATACATATCTTGGAAAATGTTTTTAAATCTTCCATCGTATGTTGTGAGGATTGTGTTTTTTGTGCTTAAGTATAATGGCATCTTGCGTTCAAGTGCAGTACGAAAACAATTACGTGCAAACGATATAATGCTATCGTTTTTATTGTGCATTGCCATTGCCACACCTTGTTCACCTTGGTTGAATTTCTGTACTATAACTGTTTGTGGTTCACCGTTTGTTGGAGTAAAAGTCAGCGTTACTACTCCTTCTCCTTGGATATCAAGTTCAGCTGCCTTGTATTGATCTCCATATGCATGACGAGCAATAATGAATGGTATATTCCACCCTTTAATTAATCTCGGTACCGTTTTTATGATTATCGGTTCACGAAAGATGGCACCATCAAGTAAGTTTCGAATTGTGCCATTTGGTGATGGCCACATTTTTTTTAATGCGAATTCTTCCATTCGAGCTTCATCTGCGGTGATTGTTGCACATTTTATTCCTACTTTATAAAGTGAAATTTCTCGTGCTGCATCATTTGTTACTTCATTGTTGGTCGCATCTCGATTCTGAATTGATAAATCAAAATACTTGATGTTTAAGTCTAAAAAAGGAAGAATGAGTTTCTGTTTGATCATACCCCACAAAATGCGGGCCATTTCATCACCGTCTAACTCTACTACGGGGTTGGTTACTTTAATTTTTTCCATGTAAATGATTTTTTTGTAGTTTATTTCTGGTAATAAACGTTGGTTTAAAAGAGCTGTTTAAAATTATTGGTTTCCAGATACCAATGTGAATTAAATGTAACTATACTTTATTTTTTTAAAAAGTCAAAGTTTAAAAAATGAGAGAAACTAAAGTAGCTATTGCCGCAAATGCCATTATGAGTGTCACTATCCAGCCTATTATATTTCCTAATTTTGAATTTTTGTATTTACCCATTAGCTTTTGATCTCCACTCATGTGGACAATACAAATCAGAATTATTGGAGCTACTATTCCATTACCAATAGCAGAGTATATAAGTGCTTTTATAGGATCAATACCAATAAAATTAATTATGATACCGACTATGACTGAAATAATTATTACTCCATAAAATGCATATGCTTGATTTAGTTTGCGATACAATCCTTCCTTCCATCCCATACTTTCACTTATGGCATATGCTGCACTTCCTGCAAGTACTGGTATAGCGAGCATTCCTGTTCCTATAATTCCAAGTGCGAACAATATATATGCTCCATTACCAGCAAGTGGTTTGAGTGCTTCTGCTGCATCGCTAGCTGTAGTTATGTTTGTAATTCCGTGTTTAAAAAGGGTTGCTCCACATACAGCAATGATAAAGAACATAACTACGTTTGATAAGAACATTCCACTCCATACATCAAAACGCATCTTTTTTATTTCTTTTTCGTTTGCACCATGGCGTGATTCTAAAGTTGTTTTACCTTTTGAAATTTCGTCTTCAACTTCTTGTGATGTTTGCCAAAAGAATAAGTATGGAGATATAGTTGTACCGAGAATTCCTGTCACAAGTAGAATTGTATCTTTTGTAAAGTTCATATGTGGAATGAAGCTATTATGAAATATTTCTTTCCAATCCATATGTATAATTAATCCTGTAGCTACATAAGAGAATAAAGTAAGTGCGAGCCACTTTAAATATTTTGCGTATTGTTGATAGGGTATAAATATTTGCAACAGTAAACCAATCAAACCCATTCCTATAATTAGAAAAGCATAATGTGCATTTGGAAACATTAATTGTATTGCTTTTGCCATTGCACCAAGATCTGCTCCAATATTTAATGTATTTGCAATGAATAAAAGAATCGTACATATATATAGTACTTTTTTTGAGTACATATGCTTTATATTTGCTGCGAGTCCACGTCCAGTTACTAGTGCAATACGCGCACACATTTCTTGGATTGTTGCCATGAGAGGGAATGTCCAAAGTGAAAGCCATAAGAATTTAAATCCGTATTGTGCACCTGTTTGAGAATAAGTAGCAATACCAGAAGGGTCATCATCAGCAGCACCAGATATAAGGCCAGGTCCTAAATTACTAAAATATTCCTTACTTCTTTGGAATAGAGGTTTATTTGTAATTTCTTTTTCTATTTTTGCTACTTCGTCTGTGGCTTCATCAAGCAGGACTGCTGGAGTTTCTATTATTTCTTCAAATATGTCTTTATTCATAAATCGAATTATACTATAAAATCCATGAATTGACATAGTTTATTTTTGGTATATACTTGTTTAAAATTCATCCTTAAAATAAAAATTAAATTATTACTGACATGTCCGATTCTCTTATTCAAATCAAAAATGAGAATGATTTAACTGCTTACTATAAACAGCAGGAAGAAAATCATCAAGAGGTTCTAAAGAAAATAGAACTTTTAAAAAATTTTAGACCACAAAATGGTTTAAGAATATTAGGTTATCCTAGTGGGATATCTTATGGAGTTTTGCAGCGTGTTTGTGAACTCTTAAAAAATGTAGAAGATTTTGATTTATTGATTTCTGTTTCATTACCTCCAATTAAGAATAATGTTTTTACTCTTGCAAGAAATGGTTCTATGGATCAGATTGAAATTGAAAGAATTCAAAAACAACAAGGAGGAATACATTCTGAAGATGTTTATGATTTTGGTGATATACGTATTGCTTTATTCAAAAAGAAAGAAGGGGAAGATGATAAGCCTAAAATACTTATTTCAGCTTTCGATTATTCTTTCTATAGAATAAAAGAATCAATTGCCGTTTAATTTTAAATTGTTTGTTGAAAGCAGGTTATGAAAATAGCCTGCTTTTTTGTTTTTAATTTGTTACAATAAGTACATTATGGCACTTAATAAGCCGAATAAAATTCAAATAATTAAATATGCTCCACCACCACCAGATTTACCGGTGCTTGGACAGACAGATCCTGAAGATGCGTCTTTTATTGGGCGTACAAATTATGTGGCAGCTCTTGAAGAAAAGAAATTCGTCTTCGGTATAAAGCGTGTTGATCGCCGCCGCCATCTATATATCATAGGAAAGTCTGGAGTAGGTAAGAGTAAATTACAAGAGCTCATGGTTCGCCAAGATATTGCTTATGGGCATGGTGTTTGTGTTATTGATCTCCACGGAGAATTTAGTGATGATA
>CAZMDL010000117.1:0-2077 GCA_964565285.1 uncultured Candidatus Saccharibacteria bacterium | reverse complement strand
TATTTCAATAATTTTTGCAACACGTGGAGCGACAGTATTTTTAATTATTTCTGATTCTTCTTTATTGAAATTTCCAAGAACATCAGGCTTGCGAATTATTCCATTTTCATCAAGGAGAGAAACTCCAATACGGACACGAATAAATTCTTTTGATTCTAAGTGAGCCATAATAGATTTAACCCCATTATGCCCACCGTCGCCTCTTTCGTAAGAAATTTTCGTAATACCTAAAGGTAAATCAATATCATCATGAACCACAATTAAATTTGAAATAGAAGTACCGTATGTTTTCATAAGGTAAGGGAGTACTCGCCCGCTTTCATTCATAAAAGTTAGAGGTTTTACAAACAAAACATCATTATCACTAATTCGAGTATTGGCAATTTCACTTTCTGCGTATTTATTTTTCTGCCATCTATCAGATGAAATGAAGTCATCAAAAACAATCCAAGCTACATTGTGCCGTGTATTTTTATATTCATCTCCCACATTACCAAGACCGATAACTGTATACATAAAATTATTATATCATAATTTATAGTACACTCGCCAGAACACATAAATTTCTATTCCGTCAAGTTGTTTTTTGTGGTAAAATTGGCGACATATGGAAGAACAAAATACTAAAAAGGGCATTGATTGGAAAAAGTACAAAAAAGATGGGATAGAATTTTTTAAGTTTGGTATTATCGCATTACTAATCGTCCTCCCTATTCGACTATTCGTAGCACAACCATTTATAGTGTCTGGAGATTCAATGTATCCCACATTTCATAACGGGCAATATTTAATAATTGATGAACTCTCATATCATCTACGTGCACCAAAGCGTGGTGAAGTTATAGTATTTCATTACCCTAGAGAAACAAAAAAATATCTAATAAAAAGAATTATTGGATTACCAGGCGAAAAAGTAATAATCAATAATGGAAAAGTGAGCATAAAAGGTACAGATGGAAACGAACAAACATTAGATGAATCATATATAAACGAACCATTCAACTACTCAGGCACATTTGATTTAAACGAAGGAGAATACTTCACAATGGGAGACAACCGTAATCGAAGTTCAGACTCAAGAGCATGGGGTGTTCTACCAAAGAAAGATATTGTAGGGCGAACATTTCTAAGGTTATTCCCTTTTAGTGATGCAACTTATTTACCAGGTAAAATAGAAAACAAATAGTATGGAAAAAAAGAAAAAATCAAATAAAGAACCAATCACGTCAGTAAAAGGTATGCGTGATTTCTTAGATGAGAAATATTATAACTATCAAGGATTCTTTGAAAAGGCACAAGAAATTGCAGTTTATTACGGATTCAAACCAATCGAAACCCCTGTAGTGGAGCAAGAAGAATTGTTTGTTACAAGTATTGGTATTGGTACTGACGCTGTCGACAAAGAAATGTATACACTTCGCACAAAAGGTGGTGATCACCTTGCACTTCGCCCTGAAGGTACAGCAGGTGCAATGCGTGCATATATAGAGCATGGAATGCAAAACTTACCACAACCAGTAATGCTTTATTATTACGGACCATTCTTTCGCCACGACAATCCTCAGCGTGGACGCTACCGTGAATTTCGCCAATTTGGACTTGAGATAATTGGCTCAGAAAAAAGTATCACCGATGCTCTTGTTATTAAAACAACAATGGCAATTCTTGAAGAAGCAGGTGCAAAAAACCTAGTAGTTGATATTAACTCAATCGGAGATAAAGAATGCCGCCCAGCTTATATAAAAGAACTTACAAACTATTATAAAAAACATATAAACAGTTTAGGTGCAATCGACAAAGAAAGATTAAAGACTAACCCTCTCCGTATTCTTGATTCTAAAGATCCAAAAACAATAGCAATAAATGAAAATGCTCCAGATTCAGTAAGCTTCCTTACTGGCGAAGCAAAAAAGCATTTCAAACAAGTACTTGAATACTTGGAAGAAATGGAAGTACCCTACCGTATAAACAAAAGTCTTGTGCGTGGTCTTTCATATTATACCCATACTGTATTCGAAGTAATTGAAATACCAGAAGATGAAAATACAGCACCGCTTACACTCGCAGGTGGTGGGCG
>CAZMDL010000116.1:0-10346 GCA_964565285.1 uncultured Candidatus Saccharibacteria bacterium | reverse complement strand
AATGTTCAATTAATTTCTACAAACACCAGAATATATGCTTTCTTTAATAAAGAAAGTGATACTACGGGAAATATGAGTTCACCTAAACAATCAATTTATTCTAGTACCGACTGTAAAAATTGGAAATTAATAAGTGATAGTTTACCGCGCCATGGTTATCCAGGCACGTTTAAATTATATAAAAATAACTTGGTATTATTTCCTTATTACTACGATTCATTTTTTGTTTCAGATATTCAAGGTAAAAACTGGAAAGCGTACAAGTATGCAGCTACCAACAGAGAGGTAATTAATGATGTTATTGTACACAATGA
Organism: uncultured Candidatus Saccharibacteria bacterium; assembly: GCA_964565285.1. Taxonomy (GTDB): domain Bacteria; phylum Patescibacteriota; class Minisyncoccia; order Phycocordibacterales; family UBA9973; genus UBA8515. The sequence goes on along the minus strand of CAZMDL010000116.1, from coordinate 10,032 downwards.
CACCCTTGTTATTTCTTGGTATGCTACAGACACAAATAATATTACCACTTTTGTTTTATCTAAATCAGTAGACTTTGTAAACTGGATTGATACAACATTAATTTTTATTGGTAATCAAAATGATGTTTCTCAATTTCTAATATTTAAAGGGGATTTATTATTAACTGATTATAAAAATTGGAATAATGCGTTTTTTAGTTTTAAGGCCAAACAACAAATTTCCCTTAATGGAACAACAAAAAAACTTAACTACAATTTTGTAACTGGCTATGATGAGAATTCAGATTTTGAAAGAGAAATTCAAACTTATGTGTTTGTAATTCCTTCTCCGACTCCAAACAACTCTCCTTTGTCTCCTGTATTTGTAAACGCAGATATGGACACCACGGAGATATTTCAGGACTCAAAAGCTGTATCAGTAAAAGTTTCACTCTATCCAAACCCTGCTAATGATCACTTCTTTATTGAAGTAAATCAGAATGCAGTGATGAATTTCTACAACATTGAAGGAAAGCAAGTAAGAACTTCACAGAAGATTATGAGTGGTAACACTTTGATTGAAAGAGGAGAACTGCCTGCCGGAATTTATATTCTAGAAATTATCGGCAACCGATTCACTGAAAAAAGAAGAGTTATTTTTCATTAATTTTATTTAGTAAGTAATTCTTTATAAGTTTTTTCTTAAAATACTCAGCGCTTACGCTGAGTATTTTTATTTGCCCAAATGGGGATTTTGTGATATTGTATGACCTATGAAAACATTAACCGCAACAAAGCGAAGTAAGACAGACAAGTTGGTAGAATTGCGAAGTAACGGCATGGTACCAGCTGTTGTCTATGGCGCAGGAGTGGAGAACATCTCAATTTCTGTGTCTGGTATTGAATTTAAAAAGGTTTTTAAGGAAGCTGGTGAATCATCAACAATCCTCCTTGATATAGAAGGGAAGAAGGTTGATGCTCTTATCCACGACGTTCAATTTGATCCAGTGCGTGGATTTGCATTACATGCTGATTTCTTGGCTGTTGATATGAATAAGCCTGTTCATGTGGCTATACCACTTGAATTTACTGGTGTTGCTCCTGCAGAAAAAGCTGGAATGGGAACATTGGTAAAAGTAATTCATGAAGTAGAAGTAAAAGCTCTTCCAAAAGATTTACCTCACTTTATAACTGTAGACATCTCATCATTGAATACCTTAGAAGATCAAATTCATGTTAGTAACTTGGTTGCTCCAGCAGGTGTAACAATTACAACTGATGTTGATGAAGTAGTTGCATTGGTTGCAGCTGCAAAAGAAGAAAAAGAAGTAGCTCCTGTAGATCTTTCTTCTATTGAAGTAGAAAAGAAAGGAAAGAAAGAAGAGGAAGCATCTGAAGAAAAATAATTTTTTAAAAAACAACCATCACTCGCGAGTGATGGTTGTTTTGTGTTATAATCAAGTCATGAGTTTGTATAAAAAATTCAGTTTTTTATTTATTATTACAGTTATTTTATTTTCTGTAGTTAATTTTGTACATGCTGATCAATTAAGTAATGCTCAAGCAGATAAAGCCCGTCTTGAAGCAGAGCTTTCAAACCTTGAGGCTGAAATTGCACAAAAGCAAAAAGAGCTTGAAGGTCAGCAGGGTAATACTAAATCTCTTAAAAATGATATAAATATTTTAACTACTAAGATTAAGCAATCTAAGCTAGATATTCAAGCAAAAAATTTAACTATTAAAAAATTGGGTGGAGAGATTACTCAAAAAAATACAGTTATTCGTACACTCACGGAAAATATTCAGGCAGAGAAAGAGTCACTGGCTCAATTAATAAGAAAAAATCGTGAAATAGATGATATTACTGCTATAGGATTTCTTCTTTCAAATGAAACTATATCTGAGACTTACGGTGATATTGATACTTTTGCATCTTTAAAACAAGCAATTCGAAAGTCTGTTAATCGTATTGCTGGTATTCGTACTGAAACAGAAGTTGAAAAGAAAACTCTTGAGCAAAAGAAAAATAAAGAGATCGATGTAAAAGTTGCTCTTGAAAATGCAAAAAGGCAAATTGAGAAAAATGAATCCGAAAAACAGCAATTGCTTTCTATAAGTAAAAACAAAGAAGCTGAATATCAGAAATTACTTGCTGATAAAGCAAAACGCCGTTCTGAGATTCTTTCTGCTTTATTTAATCTTCGTGATACAGGTGCAATTTCTTTTGGTAAGGCACTTGAATATGCAAACTTTGCTTCATCAAAAACAAATGTCGCAACTGCTTTTATTTTGGCAATCATTACACAAGAGAGTAACTTAGGTACAGATCAAGGTTCTTGTTATGTGACAAACTTTACGACGGGTGAAGGTGTAAGTTCAAAGAGTAATAAATTTTTTAAGAATGTTATGAAGCCTACACGCGATGTAGTTCCTTTCCAAGCTATTACTGCTTCTGTGGGCCGTGATCCTTACAAGACTCTTGTTTCTTGTCCGATTGCTTCCGCTGGGGCAAATAGTTGGGGTGGTGCTATGGGTCCTGCTCAGTTTATACCTTCAACATGGAATGGTATAAAAGGGCGTATTGCAAGTGCTTTAGGTAAGACTTCTGCTGACCCTTGGAACGCTAAAGATGCTTTTATGGCTTCTGCTATCTTTTTATCCGACCTAGGAGCTACTGGCGATAGTTATACTTCTCAAATTAAGGCAGCATGTAAGTATTATGGTACAGGAGGGACTTCTTGTGCTTATGGTAGACAGGTTATGGCTAAAATGAAGAATATTCAAGAGAAGCTGATTGACCCGTTGCAAAATTCGTAATCTTATGATAAATTGGTTTTATGAAGAAAGATATTCACCCAAAATATAACATTAAATCAGAAGTCACTTGTGCTTGTGGGGCTGTTTTCCATGTAGGTTCTACAATGGAAAAAATTGCTGTTGAAATCTGCAGTCAATGTCATCCATTCTATACAGGTAATGAAAAGGTTCTTGATACTGCTGGACGCGTAGATCGTTTCAAAAAGCGTGCAATGGTTGCAAAAAAGAAATAACTCAAAATAAGAAAAACATACCATAAGGTATGTTTTTCTTTGCTATAATATAAATTATGAATTTAGAAGAATTAAAAAAGAATCATAAAACAAGTTATCTTGCGAATGAGTACGAACGTTTACTTTCTGAGGAAGCGAAGGTAAATGCTATGGTCCTCGAAGATAGTTCTCTTCGTGATTTGGCAGATGAAGAATTGCAGAATATTACTTTTCAAAAAGAAGGTATCGAACGGCAATTAGCTGAAATTGAAAAATCTGAAAAAGAGGAAGAGGAATTTCCGAATGAAATTATTCTTGAAGTTCGTGCTGGTGCTGGTGGAGACGAAGCTTCTTTATTTGCATTTGAACTTGCTCATATGTATGAGCGTTATGCAGAAACTAAAGCATGGTCAGTGCGTACTCTCAATGAATCTGAAAATGATGTAGGAGGGTATAAAGAAGCTAGTTTTGAAATTCGTGGTAAAGATGTGTATAAAGAACTTCGTTATGAAACTGGAGTTCATCGTGTTCAGCGTGTACCTGCTACAGAAAAAAACGGGCGTATTCATACTTCTACTGCTTCAGTTGCGGTGCTTCCAATGAGAAAGAAAATAAAGTTTGAAATAAATCCTGCTGATCTTGAAATGGAGTACTCTCGTAGTGGTGGTGCAGGAGGGCAAAATGTGAACAAGGTAGAAACTGCTGTTCGTTTGATACATAAGCCTACAGGTATTGATGTGCGTTGTACTAGTGAGCGTACACAGCTTGGTAATCGTGAGCAAGCTATGTCTATCCTTACTGCTAAACTTCAAGCAATGAAAGAGGAAGAAGAAGCAAAGAAGTATTCTGCTGACCGTAAAAACCAAATAGGAACAGGGGATAGAAGTGAAAAAATTCGTACTTATAATTTCCCCCAAGACCGTGTGACCGATCACCGTATTCGTACTTCATGGAGTAATATTCCAGCAATAATGGAAGGTAAAATCGAAAAGATAATCGAAGCACTTTCTTCAGGTGTTGTAGGTGATGCAGATGAAGAATAACTTGTAGAGATTTGTTTTCTCTGGTATACTAGCTTTTAGTATTTTGCATGCAGTTTTTTGTTTCATTTCCATGTTTTTGGTGTGTACAATAATTGAGTTGCATTTACTTTATTAATTAGTTTCGGAACTTCGGTTCCTAAGTACACAATGGCAAAGAAATTGTATGTTGGTGGTCTTCCTTACAAGACAACTAACGATGAGCTTAAGTCTCATTTTGAAGCAGCTGGACCTGTATCTAGCGCAATGATTATTATGGATAAGATGACTGGTCGTTCAAAAGGTTTTGGTTTCGTTGAAATGACAAATGACGCAGATGCTGATAAGGCAATCGATATGTTCAACGGTAAAGACTTTGACGGACGTAATCTTACTGTAAACGTAGCTCGCCCAATGGAGCCTCGCTCATAATTTAAGATTTTGAAACAAAAACCCCTTCACTTATGTGTTGGGGTTTTTGTTTGCAAAAAAGGCCTTTTTTTGTTATAGTTTTTGTGTAATTTATTAAATTATGTATTTGAGTGTGTAGTTCAGTGGTAGAACGCTGTCCTGATAAGACAGAGGTCGATGGTCCGATTCCATCCACACTCACTATGAAAGTATTTATTAAAATTTCAGCCTGGATTATAGGACCTCTTATATTCAGTTTATATCTTGGTAAATATTTTGATAATAAATATAATACCGAACCTAAGTTTTTAATTATTGCTTTTATATTTTCATTCTTAGTTACTGTTATTGCGATAATAAAAATTACTAAAGAATATATAAAAAGTTTAAAAGAAACAAATGACACAAGAAAATAACAATACAATAGTAGAATTAAATACTGAAAAACATAATGTAGTTTTAAATGAAGGTGGGCATGAAGAAATAGCTCATGAGTCTACTCTTTATGCTGAACCAATTTTCCATGTAGGAGATTTTACTATTACAAATGCTTTATTTACTAGTTGGATAGTTGTTGTAATTATTTTAATCATTGGACTTACTATTAAATTTAAATTAAAGAAAATTCCAAAAGGAATTCAAAATCTATTTGAGATTGTCATCGAGGGTGCACTTAATCTTTGTGATCAAGTAACTCAAAACAGAAAAATCACAAATAAAGCTTTTCCGATAGTTTTCTCTGTTTTCTTTATTGTATTACTAAACAACTGGCTCGGTATACTTCCTATTGGAGGGTTTGGTTTGATTGAAATGACTGAACACGGAAAAGCTTTTATTCCTTTTATCCGTAGTGGTACTGCAGATATAAATGGAACATTGCCTTTAGCGGTACTGTCTGTTCTAGGAGCTAATATATTTGGAGTTTTGACTATAGGTCTCTGGAAAACTTTGAATAAATATGTTAATCTAAAGGCGCTTGGAGGGATTTTTACAAAAATACGTAAAGATCCAATGGTATTACTTACCGCTCCAATCATGGTTTTTGTTAGTGCACTTGAATTAATCGGTGAATTTGCAAAAATAGCTTCACTTTCATTCCGTCTATTTGGAAACGTATTTGCTGGAGAAGTTCTTCTTGCAAGTATGGGAGCATTACTTGCTTATGTTTTACCTACACCATTTTTACTTTTAGAAGTATTTGTGGGAGTAATTCAAGCATTTATCTTTGCAATCTTGACTCTGGTGTATTACACAATTGCCGCTCAAGATCATGATGAAGAGCATGAACATGAATCACACGGTAATGACGCACAGGTTAGTGCACATTAAAATTTGAGGTCAAACATTATTAATTAATAATTTCAATATTATGGAAACAACAATAATAACAGAACATATTCCAGAAATAGCAAAGGCCGGAGCAATTGCTCTTGGTTCTATTGGACCTGCTATTGCAATTGGTTTGATTGGTTCAAAAGCTATGGAAGCTATCGGCCGTAATCCAGAAGCATCAGGTAAGATTTTCGTACCAATGCTTATTGCTTGTGCTTTTGCTGAAGCAGTAGCTATTTACGCTCTTGTTATCGCATTCTCAATCAAATAGTTCGCTATTTGCATCTCGTATTTAGTTCTATCCTAAACACGAGGGGCAAGGAGCGAAGTTTTACAAAGTAATTTAGAAATTTATGGATTCATTTATCACCACATTTCATATAGATAGGAAAATAATCATTGCACAAGCATTGAACTTTATTATAGTTCTTATCATTCTTCATTTTTTAGTACTAAAGCCACTTCGTAAATTAATGGCAGAACGTGAAGAGAAAATAACAGGTGGACTTCTAGACGCCAAAAAGAACGCTGAATTATTAAAAGCTACAAAATCTGAATATGAAAAAATCATAGCTGATGCTCGCGCTGAGGCTCATCTACTTTTCCAAGAAGGTAAGAAAGAAGCAGAACAAAAGAAGAATGAAATGCTTGAAAGTGCAAAGATTGACGTAGAGAATATGATTGCAAGTGGTAAACGCACATTAGAGAATGAAAAAGTAAAAATGGTAGATGAAGCAAAGAAAGAAATAGTTTCTTTGGTTGTAAGAGCTACAGAGAAATTATTAAATGATGAAGCTTCAGATGATTTTGATAAAAAAGTAATCAAAGAAATTAAAAAGATTGATAAGTAATTATTATATATGGCTAAAATTTCTACAAAAGATATAGCAAGAGCAATATATGAATCAGTAAAAGATAAGACTGGTCATGATCTTTCTGTTGCACTGTCCGATGTGGTATCTTTTTTGGCAAAGAAAAATTTACTAAATCAAAAGAAATTAATTTTAGATGAATTAGAAAATATTATAGATGATGACTTAGGTATAGTTAGGGCATCTGTATCAAGCAAAAGTAATTTAAGTAGAAGTATAAAAGAAGATTTAACTGACTTATTAAAGAAAAGATACAAAGCCAAAGAACTTTTAATCGAGCATACTGAAGATAAACATTTACTAGGTGGTGTGCGAATACAAGTAAGAGATGAAGTCCTAGACTTAACGTTAAAAAATCGAGTTAACAAATTACAAGAATATCTATTAGAAAACTAACATGACTAAAAATACAATCGTAGAAAATTTAAGAAAACAAATCGAAAAATTCGAAACAAATACAAAGACCGAGAAAATCGGTAAGGTTATGGAAGTTTATGATGGTATTGCTAAAGTATCTGGACTTTCTGATATCCGTTCTTCTGAAATGGTTACATTTCCTATGGGTGAAGTTGGAGTAGCTTTAAACCTCGAAGAAGATGCTGTGGGTATAATTATCCTTGGTGAATATTCAAATATTAAAGAAGGGGATGAAGTAAAAGCAACAGGACGTATTCTTGAAGTTCCAGTAGGAGATGCGCTTATCGGGCGTGTAGTTAATGCGCGCGGTGAAGCTATAGATGGAAAAGGTGCTATCAAATCTTCTGCTACATATCCTATTGAAAAAGTTGCTCCGGGTGTAGTAACTCGTAAGGGTGTAGATCAACCTGTACAAACAGGTATCAAAGCTATCGATACATTGATTCCAATTGGCCGTGGGCAACGTGAGCTTATAATCGGTGACCGCCAAACAGGTAAAACTGCAATTGCTATTGATACTATCCTTAACCAAAAAGGGCAGAATATGGTTTGTGTGTATGTTTCAATCGGTCAAAAAGATTCAAAGCTCCGTAAACTTCAAGCACGTCTAGAAGAAGGTGGGGCTATGGATTATACTATTATAGTTTCTGCTGGTGCATCAGAACCATCAGCTCTTTCATACATTGCTCCATATACAGGAGTTTCTATTGCTGAATATTTTATGGATAAAGGCCAAGATGTATTGATTATTTATGATGACCTTTCAAAGCACGCAGTTGCATACCGTGAAATTTCTCTTCTTCTTCGTCGACCACCAGGACGTGAAGCTTTCCCTGGAGATGTATTTTATCTTCACTCACGTTTACTTGAACGTGCTTGCCGACGTAATGCTGATTACGGTGGTGGATCTATTACAGCGCTTCCAATTATTGAAACACAAGCTGGTGACGTGTCTGCATATATTCCTACAAACGTTATTTCAATTACAGACGGACAGATTTTCCTTGAAACAGATTTGTTCTATAAAGGTATTCGCCCTGCAGTAAACGTGGGATTGTCTGTATCTCGCGTGGGTTCATCTGCACAAATCAAAGCTATGAAAAAAGTGGCAGGTACACTTAAGCTTGACCTTGCACAATTCCGTGAACTTGAAGCATTTGCACAGTTCGGTTCTGATCTTGATGAAAGTACAAAGAAGCAACTCGAGCGTGGAAAGCGTGCAGTAGAAATGCTCAAGCAACCACAGTATTCTCCGATTATCGTAGAGCACCAAGTTGTTACTTTGTATTCTTTAGTAAAAGGATATATGGATGATGTGCCAGTAGAAAGGATTAAAGCTTTTGAAGAAGGTTTGATTGAATATGCTGAAAAGAATGCAAAGACATTCTTTAAAGATGTTCGCGAAACAAAAATGTGGTCAGATGAAGGTGAAGCAGAATTAAAGAATGTAATTGTAGAATTCAAAGCTTCATTTTTAAATAAATAAAAATGGCATCAACAAAAGAAATTAAAAGACGAATAAAGAGTGTGAAGAACACAAAGAAAATCACGAAAGCCATGGAGCTCGTGGCGGCTTCTAAGATGAAGCGCGCAGTTTCTGCGACTCTCGCATCTCGTTTATATGCTGAATATTCTTGGGAGATTCTTACTTCTATTGCTCGCAATGCGGAATCTATTACGCACCCGCTTTTTGTGGAGCGTGAGGTTAAAAACATTCTTTTAATTCTTGTTACTTCAAATCGTGGTTTGTGTGGAGCTTATAATTCACAAGTAACCAAAAAGGCTCTTACTCTACTTGCTCGTGAAAATGGAACAGCAAATGTTGATTTAGTGACTATTGGTAAAAAGGGTGATACATCAATGCGCCGAATTGGTCGTAAAGTACTTGCTTCATTTACAGAACTTCCGGATACTGTGTCTTTGCAAGATATCGTACCTGTATCAAAAATGATTATAGATGAATTCAAAAGTGGTAATTATGATAAGGTTTTGGTGGCATATACAGATTTCGTTTCAGCTTTAACTCAAAAGCCAAATATCAAACAAATTCTTCCAGTTTCAAAAACAGATTTAAAAGAATTAATTGAAGATCTTGGTGAGGTAAAGAAAGAAGAAAAAGAAGTAAAACAAATTGATTATTTATTTGAAGGAGATAGGGAGGCATTGATAGGAAGCTTAGCTGAGAAATTATCCCGAATGCAGATTTATCAAATGCTCCTTGAATCAAATGCTTCAGAGCAATCATCAAGAATGGTAGCCATGAAGAACGCCAGTGAAGCTGCAGGAGAAATGATCGACGACCTTACATTAGTATTTAACAAAGCCCGTCAAGCAGGTATAACACAAGAAATATCAGAGATAAGTGCAGGTATGGCAAGTGTGAGCTAAATTTTATCAAACATTATTAATTTAAAATTATTATTATGAAAACAACAGGTACAATCAAAAAAATTATCGGCCCAGTCGTAGATATAGCTTTCGATTCAAAACTTCCAGAAGTATATAATGCTGTTGAAGTAAAGAATGGTGATAAAGTAATCACTCTTGAAGTAGAACAGCATGTAGGAGGCAATGTGGTCCGTGCAGTTGCTATGGATACTACCGATGGTCTTTCTCGTGGTATGGAAGTTACAGATACAGGTGCACCTATATCTGTCCCTGTAGGTAAGGTTACATTGGGTAGAATGTTCAACGTACTTGGTGATCAAATCGACGAAGCTGGCGAAGTAAGTCGTGAGAATACATTGCCTATCCATCGCAAGGCCCCAGAATTTACAGAGCAAGCTACAAAAGTGGAAATCCTTGAAACTGGTATTAAGGTTATCGATCTTATCTGTCCAGTTTTGAAAGGAGGAAAGGTGGGGCTATTCGGAGGAGCTGGTGTGGGTAAAACTGTTGTGATTCAAGAATTGATTCATAATATCGCAAGTAATCACGGAGGCTACTCTGTGTTTGCTGGTGTAGGTGAACGTA
>CAZMDL010000115.1:0-3746 GCA_964565285.1 uncultured Candidatus Saccharibacteria bacterium | reverse complement strand
CATTCGGAGTCGCACCTGAGTATGATCCATATGAAGTTGTTGAATCAGAGCTTTGGCAGAAGTATGCCCCTGGTTTTGCTTCTTGTTCCATATCGTATTTACGTGATGGTACTACGCAGGTTGGGAAATCTCCGGCAATACCTTCACCAATTTGGCAGAATCCAATTCCTTCACCTTTTGAAAGTTCTTGATCCTGGTCATAAAATCCACACATTTATTCAATACCACCCTTTGCTATTGATGCATTTGCATCTCCATGCTTTACGTGTGAAGCGAAGATATTTCCAAAAGTAGAATCTTCGTATCCTGGTACAACTATTGGAATATTGTTTTCCGCTGCAGCAAGTAGCCAGCATTCTTCAGCTTTACCTTGATGAGCTTCTTTATCAATCTTTTGTATAAGTTCGTAGAAATATTCATGCCAGAATTTACGTACACCATTTTTTGATGCTTCTTCCCACATTGGTACGATATGCTTTTCTACAGCACGAAATGCTTCGTCTTCAGGAATACTGGTGTCAGTCACACGACGCATTCGGTCTTCAAGGATCTTTGTATCATCTTCTTTTGTAAAATAGCGGTAATCAGGAAAATCTTTGTATGAATCATGAGCCACGAGGCGGAAAAGTGATTCCTCTAAGTTTGCACCAGTTACGGACATTCCGTGAATAAGTCCTGCACGTATCGCTGGAGCAATAGTAATACCCATTTGTGCACTACTCATTGCACCGGCTACTGCCCAGAACATTTTGCCACCCTTTTCTGTATGACGCCAATAAGCAATAAGTGCATCACGAGTAGCACGAGCATTAAAGTTCTTATAATTTTTTAATATAAATTCTAATGTTGGAAGATTTGTATTTTGCATAAAAACTATTTAAATATTATTAATTTATAAATTATATTACCAACCAAAATCTTTACCTAAATCATCTGGGCTCTCACGCTTACGAGCTATAACTATATGCCCATTCTCAGCGATTATTTTTGCAGGAGATGAAAGTAAGCAGTGGTGAGCAGAAAGTGGGTCTTGGTATGCACCTGTATCAAATACAGCAACATAATAAGGGTCTCCACCTTCACTTGAATCATAATCAGGAAGTGACACTACTCCATCTACACCCGTGTATATATCGTCAGAATCGCAACTAGAACCAGCGAGCCATACATCTGTGAGTTTATCATCACGCTTATTGTTTACGGGTGCTAGAGCCCATTTTTGGCCTATAGCCCATGTGTCTAGTAGGTCATTCATAAAACTACCATCTATTACATACCATTTTTTAGCTTGAGCTTTTTTATTTGAGATTGCTTTTGTATCAATAACTTTAAAAACAGTAATTTGAGCTGGTGCAACTATATAGCGACCCCACTCACAAATAAGATTTGGATGTGGTACACCACGTTTCTCGGCTTCTGATTTTAATAGTTCAAAAATCTTTTCCATTAATTTATCTACAGGATAACTCTTTGAACGTGTATAAGGAATAGGCATTCCTCCGCCAATGTCGAGTGTATCGAGTGAAGGATTCTTTTCTTTTAATTTAAAGAAAACATCTAGTGCATATTTTACTGGGCCTAGCACATCATTTAATTTATCAATCTGAGAACCAATATGATAATGAAGAATTTTAAGATTTTTAAAACTACCCATATCTAGAATTTCTTGAGCAGAAAACCCAAAACGGTCAATCGGCTTATTCCAGTATGAGCTTGCCTTCACAGGCATATCAAGACGAATACCCACATCGTATTTTGAATGTTGTAAGAATTTTAATTCATTTGGGCCTTCGATGAGTGGAAATATTTTTACTCCTTTATGTTGGAGATCATCGATAAGGTTTATGTATTTGTCAGTTTTAGGCCCTGAACAAAGAATACGGATGTTAGGGTTAAACTTTTCTTGCTCGAGCATTTTCTTTACGAGCCAAAGGTCATTATAAGATGAAGTTTCAAGGTGAGCACCTTCCCCAACTAAAGCAAGGACAACTTCTTTATTCTGATTAACCTTCATTGGGTAATGGTAAAAGAATTTACCTTTGTAACCAACTTTTTTTGAAAGATTTGAATTCAAATCCAGAAAATCTTCCAAACGCTCTTCGATGACAAATGGCATTAGGATTTCAAGAGAAGTCCCAAATTTTTCAGCCATATAACGAACATTATAAATATTATGACCTTCTTTAATAATTAGGTCACCGTCTTTATTGAAATCAAAATATTGCGTATTAAATTCCTCCGCACCAATCTTCCAAAGCTTCTTTGAAGCCACAGAGCTTTTAGCCATTTCGTTTTACCAAGCAAAGTTCTCACTCGCCTGCAATAAAATATTAATAGACCAATGATAGCATAATCACTCTAAATGTAAAGATTTTTCTACATTTTATGACCCAAAATAAACCCTTCAGAGCCTTTCTTTTCCACCGAGTGAGCAAAAACTATTACACTGTCTTGAGTTGAAATTATATCTTTCTTGCCATCAATACCTATAAGTTCACCTTTTTTAATATTTGTAAAATCATCAAATTTCTTACTAAGCACAAATGAATCTGTTTTAGTCTTATACAAAAAATCCATCATAAGCACCTCTCTTTTATTTTTTATCAAATTTTTTTTTGTAATATGCCCTCTTTTTTCCAAGAAAACTTTTATCGCATTTGTAGCATTTATTATTGATTTTGGGTTATTGTGCTCACCACATTCTATACAAATACCAATTTTACCTTTCCTGTACATATAGCCATCAGTACCACCCTCCTCAATAGCATCAAAACCATGAACAATTCTTTTAAAAGATTTTGGGAAGTAGTCGACAATATTTTTAGCGTTCTTTTCACAAATTATAAAAGGCTCACATTTATTTGTGGTTGAATGTATATCGAGCAATGCTTCTGAATGATCAAGTAATCTTTTTATAAATTGAGCCCTTTTATATTCATAAGTATTTTTTATTTCTTTAGGATACCTATTGTTTAATTTAAATAATCTGTTTAAATTAAAATCAACGAATCTTTTATTGATTAAAACAGCTTGCGGATTGGCAATAACAAAATAAACAACTCCAGAATCTATTTTAAGTTTGGGAATTATTTTTTTAAATGCTTCTACACCACATATTTCATTACCGTGAGTTCCAGCCATAATCACACTTATATTACCTTTTTTAGCTCCATTAATGATTATTATATCTTCCATATATTTATAAAATACATGAAATCACAATAACAAGCAATAAAAAAAGCGATCCTTAAGGATCGCTTTTTATATTTAATTAAGATCTACGAAGTAGTATTTCTTCTACCTCCCTAAGCATTAGGGAAGCATTCTCATGACTTAAAAAAGATAGAGCTGTCACATCCAGCATACCAAATTCAATGATACCTGGATTTGTAATTAAAATAATCCCATTCGGATATAAACGAAGACGATAGCCTAATAACTCTTTAACCTCTTCAAAAGATTCTGCTCCAATCTTTATATGCTTGTGGCGTACGAAGTATTCTTGATCTAATAAATTATGATTTTTACGAAATCTTCGGACAGCATCGTAAATAAATAAAATAGCACCTTTGCGAGGATTTAAATCACTCCAGTAGAAGTTACCATTTTCATCTACAAGTACATCGCAACACATATACCCTAAACCACCCAATTCAGAAATTTTATTTGTAAGTATTTCATACTCACTATAAATTGAATTATAAAGTGCTTCAGGAATCTGAGTTGGAAATACGGTACCAACATAA
>CAZMDL010000114.1:0-2557 GCA_964565285.1 uncultured Candidatus Saccharibacteria bacterium | reverse complement strand
GGACAAAAATAAAAAATATTGTAAGATAAAGAAAAAATAAAAAAAGGAGGTAAACGTGGAACAAAACAACAAATTACTGGTGTATTATTTTGAAGGAAATACTACAGCTAAAGGACAAAACCAATTTATTGTATTAGACGAAAAAAACCTTTCTATTGCTATAAAAAAAGCAAAAGAAAAAACACCAACAGAAGAAATTAAAAAATATAATCAAACTCAAAGAGCCATAGAAAATTTCTTTGGAGCCGATTCTATTGAATTAAATTTTGAGGAAAGAATGTTTATATTTAACGCAATGAAATGTTAGTCTATTTTTAAAAAAAGATACCCCATACTTTGTATGGGGTATTCTTATATTTATTATTATCTTGGGCGCATTATCGGAAAGAATATAACATCACGAAGATTTTTCTGTTCTGTAAGAATTGCAACAAATCGATCAATACCCATTCCAAAACCTGTCATAGGTGGCATACCATGCTCCATAGCTGTTAAGAAATTCTCATCAATCTCCATAGCTTCATCATCTCCACCCTTTTTAGCTTCTGCTTGTAAGGTTAATAGTTCACGTTGAATTATTGGATTTACTAATTCTGCATACTGATTAGTAATTTCTGCACCAGCGATTATTAATTGAGCCACTTGTGCTGTACCATCGGTATTTTGTTGAGCAAGAGGTTTTAAATCACCCGGGAAATTAATAACAAAAGTAGGATCGATAATTTTCATACGTGAAGACTTCTTGTAAATATGATCAAGCAAATTACCTCGGCCAGTTTTCAAAACTTCTTCTTCTGGCATTCCCCATTTTATAGCTTCTTTATGTAAATCTTCTTTTGAAATTGTTGTAATATCAATACCTGCATTATCCATGAGTAAATCTTTAAAAGAAATTCTTGGCCATACACCATCAAAATTAACCAAAACAGAATTCCCTTCTTTATCATAAACAGTAAAGTTCATTTTACCAGCCACATTTTGTGCTATAGTACGAAGCATTTCTTCTGTCCAAGCTATATTATCTTCAAGTGTTTTGTATGCTGAATACCATTCAAGCATAGTAAATTCTTGTATATGTGTAGGATCTGAACCTTCATTACGAAAAGTTTTACCAATTTCATATATTCTTTCATAACCAGCAACAGTAAGAATTTTATGATCGAGCTCAAGAGCAATACGGAGCACCATATCCATATCATAATCATTATGATGAGTATTAAAAACTTTCGCCATTGCTCCACCAGCTTGATTTTGTAAAATAGGAGTTTCTATTTCTAAGAAATTTTTATTATCTAAAAATGAACGAATTTCTTTTACTACTTTTGAACGAATTACAAAACGGTCGTAGACATTTTTATCCATCAATATATCAAGATATCTTTTACGGTATGTTTCTTCAGGATCTTGCAAGCCATGCCATTTATCTGGAAGTGGTTGTAATGCTTTAGTAGCCATCACCCATTCTTTTATTAAAATACTTTGCTCGCCACGATTAGTTATAAACAAAGAACCAGTCACAGAAATAAAATCACCATTGTCGACAGTATCAACAAATAGATTAAATACATTTTCATCTAAAACGTCCTTCTTTAAAACAGCTTGTATTCTTTCAGCCCCATCTTGCAATACAATAAACAATATAGCACCTTGCCCACGTACTATCATGACACGCCCACAAATCGATATAGGTTTTTCTTCTGAAGCTGTAGCAAAAACATCGAAGTTATTTTTAACTTCAAGTATAGAATAATCACGAGGCACACTACTTGGATATGAATCCATACCTGCAGATTTTAACTTTTCTATTTTTTGTAAGCGAATATCTTTTAATTCTTCTAATGAAGCCATAAGACTATTCTATACTAACAATAGTATATTTGACCAGACCCTTTGGTGTATTAATAGAAACAACACTACCATTTTCTTTACCAAACAAAGCAGAACCTAGTGGTGATTTATTTGATATTTTATTTTTAGACATATCCGCTTCTTCAGCACCTACAATATGATAAATTATTGGTTCTTTACTACCTTCTTTTTTAACAGTAAGAGTTGTACCTATTTCAACATGATCACTATGCTTTTTCTTTTTTACTACAACAGCATTTTGAATCATGTATTCAATTTTATTAATACGATCTTCAAGTTTGCCTTGATCTTCACGATCTTGATGATACTCTGCATTTTCAGACAAATCACCCAAACTTTTAGCATAATCAAGAGCCTCAAGTATCTCCTTGCGACGATTGTTTTTCAAAAAAGCTGATTCTTCAATAAGCGATTTTCTCTTTTCTTCAGTTATATATTTTGTTTCTTCCATTTATTTTAATTTTCTTTAATTTATAAGGGTATTTCAGACATTTAGCACCATTTGAACTTGGGTATTATATATGTAATCAATAAATAAGTCCAATATTTATTTTATATACTCTGGTGTATAAACTGCCATATAATCCACCACTTCACTCATAACACGAGTAGCATTACCAGAAGCAGCCTTTGGACCCTTTTCCATCATCACCGCAAAAGCATATCGAGGGTTATCATATGGGAAAAA
>CAZMDL010000113.1:0-3046 GCA_964565285.1 uncultured Candidatus Saccharibacteria bacterium | reverse complement strand
TATTGTCCTTCTATGCACTCGTATCCTATACCAGTACCTCTATTATAAATTGGATATTTTATATTTGGACTAGTGAAAATATTTTTATGATCTGTTTCATAGGTATAAACAATTTGAAATCCACAGACAATTAAATCATGTTCATGATTTAGGTCCGTAAAATTCATAGTAGGCAAGCCATGAATTTTAATTTTATAATGAAGTTTTCCACCTTTATAGAGTTCCAAAATAGTCTTGTTATTATTGCTTATCCATGCTATGTCACCAAATAAGTATAAATCATTACTGTATAAATTTTTAGCGTTATTGTCCCTATAGACAGGTCTAATTCCTAAAGCAACTTGGAAAGGATATCTAACTACGTTTTCTGTGGAATCCATTGAATTTATTGTTGCGCTTATCAGAGAATAATTAATTTTGCTATCAATTTTTCTTAATAAAGCTGGGTATGAGGCTAGAATTGAATTAACTTCTAGTAAATCTTGATTATCTGAATTTGTAAAAAATGGGTGGTTATTCAGCATTGAAATCAATTCTGGAATACCTGTCAAATTGACTTGATTTTTATCTCTATCACATTGATTTACAAGATAAATTTTGTCCAGTGTTCGAACAAAAATTTGTGCAGTGGGAATTGCCTGACTATTTATTAAGTCTAGCATATTATATGGAGGAATAAGATCTAAAAGTTTTCCAGTATTGGGAGCTTGTATTTCTTGATCGTGCCATACAATACGATCTTTACTCAGTCCAAGTGGGTTTGCATATCTAAAACCTAACGTTATGTTATTTGTACTGGTATTAACATTAGTGCTCATTAGTGAATTAGTTATTACTTTTATTGTAGTAGGCAATTCGTTTGGTTGTTTATAAGAAAATAAATGTAAATTTTTATCTTCTGAAAAGTTCATTATATCAATATTTTGCCGACGCAGCAATGGATAATGCTCGTCTCCTTCAAACCAATTGTTAAGAATACTTATTAACGATTGACTTGTTTTTTCTAAACAAGATAATGTTACATCATAGTCAAGAAGTTCTTTTATATGAGTTTGAAGATTCACTGACATAACCATTTTTAAAATTTTTGCACGCGTTTCATGCATTTGAGAAATATAACCACATGTCCAATCATTTGCTTTTATTGGCGAAAGTCCTATCTTGTCGGACCAACTTGAATGAGCTAAAATAGAAGCTAGTGGAGATAAACTAGGTTGCAATAGACTATAAAAACTTAAATCTTTACCAAAATGAGGTACTTGATAATGAAAACCGATGGAAAATTGATATGTTTGTCGACCATATAGACAAGTAGGCCAATATTTAGAAATATTATAGTAGCGATCTAATTGTCCTTTAATATATGTATCCGTTATCGTTGAATTGTATAGATTATTACTCTCTCTGAAAACAACAAATTTACTTCTACCACCTGCTTGATTAGCAATATTTCTCCATACTCTTGCAGCATATTGTTCATTAGCACTTAGAGTTGCAGTATAATAAGTTTTCCAACAATCGGTTATTACACCTAATCTTTTAATAACTTCCTTAAGCGCGGTTTCAATTTGTGGCCGCAGCTGATTGTAAATAGGAAAAGTGACTCCTGTTAATTCTTGGTAGACATAATAGTCTAATAAATTTTTTGAAACTATGATAAAAGTTTCTATAAAATTAAGATACACTTTGGTGGCACCTTTCAGTACGTAAGCAGCATCTAAACCAGGAGTATCTGCAAAGTAATTCGGAATTGTGAAGTCCAAAGTATGAAAAGGATTGCTTCCACCACTCCAATCAACACCATCGTCTTTATAGATTAAAGTCGCATCATACTTTTTATTTGGTTTTGATATAATTGTAGAGTTAATATATTGTTGGTCAACAATCATTCTTATGGCGTTAAAAATAGAGTCACTACTAGCAGTGTCTGTGAGTTGTTTATACAAAAAATTGAAATAGGAGTTTTGATTGCCATAAAGATGAGCTAATAAACTTTTTTCATCAAAAGTATAAGTACCTTCTTTTGCCAATAAATCTTTATAAATCGATAAATAGCTATCAGACAATTGCGCGGAGGCTTCGACAAAAACTTTTGTATGTAAAATATAGTCAGATGCATTTGCATCTTTTAAAAATTGTTTTATTTCTTCTTTTAATTGCTCAATAGCAGCTTTAAATTCTGCTCGCATTTCTGCAAGAACATTTAAAACATCTTGAATACTAGGTTCTGCTAAACCTGGTATAAATAAACCAAGAATAGATCTCACTGCTGAAAAGGCAGAAAAAGCTGCTGAAGCATAGCCACCTATAGTGCCAAGTGCTGTAAAAACTTTTCCTATAGTTCCAGTTTCTTTTGAGATTGTCACAACACCATTACTTAGTGATTCTGTTAATTTAACTCCTTCTTGTAAGTGAAATTTGTAATTTTGTTCAAGGCCAAGAAATCCATAAATATTAGAGCCTTTTGCGAAAACATCCTCAGGTATGTCTTTGTTTAAATTTAACATTACATTTGGATTTTTTATTTCTTCAGGAATATATTGATAAACCGCATGTGTTTGATCGGTTATATTTAGAAATGAAACGAATGCTCGATGAGCTTCGGGAATAGAAGTATAGTCGAAATAAAACATGTAGTTATTGGGCTTATCGGTTGTGCTTAAGTCTATATAATATAATATATTTGAATCTGCATTATCTTCAGTTTGCTCACTCGAATTAGTTGACTCTCCATTATTATTTGTTTGGTTACCAATATTAGGCAATAAATTACTTTCATCAAAAGGATTTCCAGTATCAGGTATATCGATTTGTATTCCAGGAAAAGCTGTTACTGTAGTTTTTGTTTCGGTTTCTGTTTGAGTTTCTGTTTGGGTTGTTTCTTGATTATTTGTACCACTAATTTTTTTAGCCCGACTGAGCAGAAACCCTCTTGATTCATCAAGAGGATGAATGCGAACTGAAAAGCCAAGTTTCCGTAAGGAAACGAAGGCGAGAATTGAGAATATGCAAGATAGAAAAGGAGCCGCAAAGCGTGCGACGCTTT
>CAZMDL010000112.1:0-1693 GCA_964565285.1 uncultured Candidatus Saccharibacteria bacterium | reverse complement strand
GCATTTTTGCGTCAGGCATTTTCGGGTCATAAATATTTGAAAGCCATTTTAGTTTCATTTAATATTTTCCTTTTAAAATATGAATTTTATTTACATCCAACCAGTATCAGGACTACAAATATTGCAATCTTCTGGTCTAAGAGCATGTTGACAAAAACAAACTTCGGTTGACTCGCAATAGTCTACTTCAAATTTATCTTCTGCTTCCGCTAGAAGAATATCAATTTTCTTTTTGAGTTCAATCAATTCTTCTTTACTAAACTGAGTTATAAACTTAGGGTCGTCCTTTTGAAAATTATCAATTAGATTATAAAAAGAACCTAACGTAGTTGTGATGGAAAATCTATTTTTCATTTTTGTTCCTTTTTGCTATAATTTTTATTGACCTAAAAATGTTTTATTCTTTAGAAATCATATAAAGAACTTCGCCACTCCAAAAATAGTTAAAGTTATAATCTGTCATCCCAAACTTTTCTGCGTCATTAAGTAGACCACGAGCGTATTCTGGTTTAACTGTTATAAGAGCATAGAATCTTTGCTCATGATTTCCATATGTAAAATAGGAAATTCTTTTTTCAACTTCTTCCTTCAAAAAATAAACTAACTGCTCGTATTTCATTTTTACTCCTGTGTTAAAACATTCATTTTATTTACAACCACACATATTTAATGTCTTTGAAGTCAACAGCAGAAAGAACAAATTCGTACTGCTTTTGAGTTAGACGAAACACAATACTGTATTCGGAATATTCTTCGCCTGCCAACTTGATTCCTTCAAAAACATCAAAGTATGTTCCGTCATAAATATGCTGTTCTTCAAAAGACTGGTCAACAATCTTTCGAACATTTGCTATAATATAAATGTCGGTAACAATATCGGTACTCATTTTATTTTTCCTTCTTAGCAATCATATAGGTTTTATGGTCAACAATTCTTAGAATAAATGGAGCAACCCATCTCCACCAATCCTTACGGAAATTTGCGTACTTTGGGTATTCAAACTTTTCGAGTCGAGCCTTTCCGCTCCAAGACTTTTCCCGATAGTAACTGGTAATTGAATAAATAAGCATCCTAATGCCAGAAATGTAAAGGGTGTTATTTATCCAAAGTTTGAAAGACGGTTTCTTGGAAAGAATGTTTCCGTCCATATCGGATTTATAAACCCAATCAAGTTCTAAATGAAACTTTCCGACACGCCAATGAAGGTTCTCATCATTCTTGCGTACTTCTACATTAATCTTGCGCTCAAGACTACCAAAAGGAGCATCGTTGTTGCCAATGTATTCAATGTCGTCACGATAAATTCTGGAATACTTCTCTCCATAGTCATTCCAACGCACTCCATAACGGTGAGTCGGACAGGTTTTATCAGAACAAACCCACTTATTCTTCAGGGACACTTCGCCGTTCGGGTCTGAAACATGCTCTTCTAAAGTTCGAAGACGAGCCTGACTAGCAACGACAAGTTCAGACTTACAACAAGGGCATTTCATTGTTTATTCCTTTTCAAGTTTAATTGAGACAGTGAATTCGTTCCTTGCGCTAAGGTTCTGATAGGACACACTATCGTCAATGTAGACAATCAGCCTTCCATTGTCATACTCAAATGAAATTTCTTTGGCGTCCCCATAAAATTCAAAGGGAACTACTTGGTGAGAGTCGTCTTGGTCAAAAGACCGAAAATTAATGGTG
>CAZMDL010000111.1:0-4420 GCA_964565285.1 uncultured Candidatus Saccharibacteria bacterium | reverse complement strand
AATATTTTCACCAAATTCAAAAGGCACAAATCATTTAATAAACCAAGGAGCTACACCAGTATCATCCAGTAAAGATATTCTTGAAGCATTAGGGTTTAATATTGAAGAGATTCAAGACACAAATAAATATGAAGGATGTAGCAAAGAAGAAATGATGATTATAGAATTACTCCGCGAACCAATGCCAAGAGATGAATTAATTCCAAATCTAAATATTGATATATCAAAAATAAATTCACTTCTTTCTATTATGGAGATTAAAGAACTTATAAAAGAAGAGTATGGTGATATAAGACTTTTATAAAATGTTTGCCAAAAAATTATTTTAATGATACTAATTAGTGAGTTATGAAATTACTCATTGTTGAGTCACCTTCAAAAGCAAAGACTATTGAGAAATATCTTGATGGTGCATTTACAGTGCGTGCATCCGTGGGGCACGTTCGTGACTTACCAAAATCAAATAAAAAAGCTATTGATATAGAAGCTGGTTTCGTACCACACTATGAAATATCTAAAGGTAAAGAAAAAGTAGTAAACGAACTACAAGGTCTTGCTGAAAAAGCTAAAGAGATAGTACTCGCAACTGACCCGGACCGTGAAGGAGAAGCTATCGCATGGCATATAGAAGAATTACTAAAAGCTGATAAAAAAGTAAAAGCTCCTATTAAACGTGCCACATTTCATGAAATCACAAAAGAGGCGGTAGAAGAAGCACTGAAAAATCCACGCGACATTGATACGAATTTACGTAAAGCCCAAGAAGCTCGCCGTGTACTTGATAGACTTGTAGGCTACGACTTATCTGGAATAATATGGAAAAAAGTGCGTTATGGTCTTTCGGCTGGACGAGTACAATCCCCTGCGTTACGCATAATAATGGAACGTGAACGTGAAATACGCGCTTTCATACCTGAAAAATATTTCACTCTCTCTGGAACATGGAATACAAATAAAAAAGAAAAACTAGAGCTCACAGCAACAGAAGAACCTCGTTATGAAAAAGAAGTAGAGAGAATTCTAACGCTAGGCAAAAAAGAAAAATGGTTAGTAAAAGATTTAAAAACAAGTGAGCAAAAGCGTAGCCCACGTGCACCATTTACCACAAGTACACTCCAGCAAACAGCTTCTTCTCGTTTAGGTTTTTCTCCGTCTCGAACAATGCAAATTGCACAAAAGTTATATGAAGCAGGTCATATAACTTATATGCGTACAGACAGTACTACCCTATCAAAAGTTGCTCAATCACAAATACTAGCAATGGTAGAAAAAAAATACGGAAAAGAGTACGCAGAAGCTCATATATATAAAGCTAAAAGTAAAAACGTCCAAGAAGCTCATGAAGCTATTCGCCCAACACATATAGAAAATACAAATACAGGCATAAACGAAGAACAAAAAAAATTATACCGTTTAATTTGGGAGAGAACTATTTCTTCTCAAATGACAGATGCAAAATTACTAAAAACAAAAATCGTAGCTAATATACAAAATGGTATTATTCCTGATTTTACAGCGAATGGTTCAAGAGTGTTGTTGCCTGGCTGGCTTTCAGTAGATATTGATGCTCGTGGTGATGACGTAGAATTACCAGAAGTAAAAATAGGTGAAGAATTAAAATTAATAGAATTAAATTCTACAGAGAAATTTACAGAACCACCAAACCGCTATAGTGAAGCAGGACTCGTGAAAGAACTTGAAGCACGAGGTATTGGGCGCCCTTCTACTTATGCTTCGATTATGCGTACAATAGAAGAACGTGGATATGTTACCAAAGAAGGTCGTACACTTTTCCCTACTGATACCGGAGATGTAGTATCAAGCTTTTTAGAAAATAATTTTGGTGAATACATCAGTGACACTTTCACAGCTGATATGGAAGACAAGCTCGATGATATATCTAATGGTGAGCGTGAATATGAAAAAACTCTAAAAGAATTTTATATTCCATTTCAAAAAGAATTAAAAGAAAAAGACAAACTAGCAAAAGCAACAAACATGGGTGAAGCCCCGGAAGATATTAAGTGTCCGAAGTGTGGAGCAAATATGATTGTAAAACTTGCTCGTAATGGAAAGTTTTATTCTTGTAGTAAATACCCAGAATGTGATGGAGCAAAAACACTTGAAGGTAAAGAACTTGAAGGCCCTAAAGAAACAGGTGAAATGTGCCCTCTTTGTGGAGAAAAGAAAGGAAAATCAGGAGGAGGCAAGCTGGTAATACGCGAACGCCGTGATGGAGGTGGTACTTTTATATCTTGCTCTCGTTACCCTAAATGTAAATTTATAAAACAAGATGAGGAAGAAATAAAAAGAAAAATGACTGATGTACAGTGCCCTATTTGTAATAAAGGATTTATGATGGAAAGAAAAGGACGCTTTGGAATTTTTTACTCATGTAGTAATTATCCTGATTGTAAAAATGCAATTAAAGCAAAACCTACAGGCAGATTATGTGAACTATGTAATTCATTAATGATGGAAGGAACTAAAACCATACCAGAAAGATGCTCAAATAAAATGTGCAAAAATCACAACCCTCATAAATTAAACGAGGATATTACAAAAAAGAAGAAAAAGTAATACTTTCTTTTTATAAACTTCCGTCATATACTATAAATATGCCTGAAGTTAAAGATCTAATAAACACAGCACACGAAACAGATGGAAAAAATATAGAGCTTATTACAAAAGCTTATAATTTTGCACTTGAGGCACACAAAGACCAAAAAAGAAATTCCGGTGAACCATACTTTATACATGTATTTGCCACAGCAAAAATTCTCGCTGAACTAGGAATGGACACAACAACAATTGTGGCAGGAATGCTACATGATGTATTAGAAGATACAAATACAACAGAAGAGGAATTAACAAAGGAATTCGGAACAGAAATAGTAAATCTAGTTAAAGGTGTTACAAAACTTGGAAAATTAAAATACAGAGGAGCAGAACGCCACGTTGAGAGTTTGCGAAAGTTTTTTATGGCAGTAGCTGAAGATTTACGAGTATTAATAATTAAACTTGCTGACCGTTTACATAACATAAGAACACTCGAGCATGTAAGAGAAGACAAACGCTACCGCATAGCACTTGAAACAATACAAATTCATGCACGTCTTGCCGATAGAATCGGTATGGGTAAACTCAAAGGTGAACTTGAAGATGCAGCTTTTCCTTATGTCTTTAAAGAAGAATATGAAAAAGTTGAACAATTACTAAAAGAAAAATCAGAAACTAACGAAAAAGAATTAAATACTGTAGCAGATAAATTAAAAGAAGAATTACAAAAAAACGAAGTACATGTCGTCGAAATGAGTTCACGCCAAAAACATAAATACAGTTTATGGCAAAAGCTAAAACGCTATGACATGGATATAAACAAAATCTATGATATTGTGGCATTACGCGTGATTGTGGAAGACATAGAAGATTGCTACCGTACCCTTGGGATAATACATAGCCTGTGGCGCCCAATGCCAGGTAGAATAAAAGACTACATAGCAATGCCAAAACCAAATGGCTATCGTAGTTTACATACAACAATCTTTACAGGTAATGGTGCAATAGTAGAAATACAAATAAGAACAAGAGAGATGCACGCGGAAGCAGCATATGGTATTGCTGCACATTTTATATATAAAGAAGAAAATGGAAAAATCAAAAAAATTAAAAATCACAAACAGGCACTAGGCGAGAAAAAACTAGCTTGGATTGAAGGCTTAAAAGAACTACAAGAACATATAGCAAAACCTGAACAATTCCTTGAACATTTAAAAATGGATCTTTTTAAAGATAGAATTTTTATACTTACACCAAAAGGAGATGTAATAGATTTGCCAGAAGATTCAGTACCTATTGATTTTGCATATGCTATTCACTCAGATATTGGTAATCATGCTCAAAGTGTAAAAATTAATAATAAAATGGCTACACTTACAACAAAATTAAAAAATAATGATTTAGTTCAAATAGAAGTAAATCCAAAAGCTTCTCCATCAGCAAAATGGCTTCCTCATGTAAAGACTGGTTTTGCTCGCAAACAAATAACAAACCATTTAAAAGAAAATAGTTTGTTATCAAAGTTTTTATCTTTCGGACAAAAATAATTTAAAATTATTATAAGGAGAAATTTTTTATATTATATAGGTCAGCTTCTTCTTCGGCTTGTTTTATCTCAAGCTTACTTCTATCATCCATAAGTATTGCTTCAGGTTCTTCTTCAACAAGAACTGTTTCAATTTTAGCTATTTCTTGACCTTTTTCACTATTTTCAAAAGCTTCAAGTAATGCATTTGGATTATTCTGCCCACCTTCAGTTTTAATTAAAGCCAAGATTGCATATAAATCATCATTAGAAAAGAAATCTATCGTAATCTGCCCACCATTTTCTTTGCGGTCTATATGAACACGAGTACCAAGA
>CAZMDL010000110.1:0-2611 GCA_964565285.1 uncultured Candidatus Saccharibacteria bacterium | reverse complement strand
TAAAATAAAGAAAGAGTAGGAACAAACACTATACTAGAAAGTGATGCATAAAATACAAGCGTAGCTGGATTTTTAAAACTTTTAGTAACTAAAAAGTTATCAAAAATATTCGCAACACCATAAAACATTGGAGACAGGAAGGCAAAAAATAACCACATATATTTCATTATAACAACAAGGCTATTATATACAAAAAGCACCCAATGGGTGCTTTTTGTATATTTAGAATACTATTCACTTTCTGCCCATTCGGTAAGCTCTTCTAGAGTAGCTTCACCGCAGACAGTTTTTTTACTTTTCATATTAATGAAGAATGGTACTCCCCCGCATGGCTCTGCTTCACAATCAAGCTTTTCCATCTTTTTGTTATTTTCTTCATTCTCCCAGATTTCACAGCGAGTAACAGTATGTCCTTTTTTCTCAAGTTCACACACAAGCTTTTCCATTCTCTTGCAGTGTGGGCAACCCTCTCCATAAAAGAAAAGTAATTCTTTCATAAATATTTATTTTGTTATACGAGCAAGGCGAGCCTTCTTACGAGATGCAGTGTTCTTCTTTATAACACCTTTCTTTTCTGCCTTATCAATAACACTATATGCCATTGAAAGTTCTTTCTTTGCATCGGCCTTGTTCTTTTCTCGAACTAGCTTTTCTACCTTTTTAATTTCTTCTTTCATAACCTTCTTGCGACGGTCATTTACAGCTTTCTTTTTAAGAGAGCCACGAAGTGCTTTTTTTGCTGATTTTGTAATTGGCATAAATAAAATTCTTATTTTATAACTTTTTAATATTGTACACAGATATCAAATTTGCCGAGACACAGCAAAACGACAACACGAGCATAATAGCAGGAAAATGCGAAAAAGTAAAATAGATAATACAAATAACGTTGTGATATAATACTCCTATGATATCTCGTATAGAAGGCACAATAATATACCTAGATGAAAAATTCATCATTGTAGATGTTCATGGTGTAGGATACAAACTCTTTATAGGGGGTGATTCTATACTCGCATTCGGCCTTGGAGACAGTGCTTCCTTTTGGACATATATGGCGGTTCGAGAAAACTCCCTAGATCTATACGGATTCAACACTATCGAGGAATTATCATTCTTTGAGTTATTACTTGATGTATCTGGTATTGGGCCCAAATCAGCCCTAGGAATAATAACCATGGCATCTATCGATACACTTAAGCGTGCCATTGCCACAGGCGACACAGGATACCTTACAAAGGTTTCTGGCATTGGTAAGAAAACAGCCGAAAAGATAGTAATAGAACTACGCGACAAACTAAAATCCCATACTGGTGGTGAGCATACATCGTCAGCTTTGCGTGAAGAAAGCGACATTCTCGAAGCACTTAAATCTCTTGGCTATTCTCAGAACGAAGCCCGTGATGCAATGAAAAACGTATCAGACGAAGTACTGGGTACTAATGCAAGAATTAAAGAAGCTTTAAAAATCTTAGCAGGAAAATAAAATGCCAGAATTACCAGAAGTTACAACTACAACAAATGGATTACAAAAAGTCCTTCCTTCTCTTGTCATACAAGATGTGTGGACAGACCTTGCAAAAGATACAGTTTCCAGAAAAGATTTTTTGCATACAATAAAAAATAAAAAGTTTTTCCAAAAATTTAAAAAAGAAATTGTAGGCAAAAAGGTTATAAAAGTAGAACGTAGAGCCAAAAATATTCTTATACATCTAGAAGGTAACAATACTATATTAATACATTTAAAAATGACTGGGCATTTACTTTTTGGTAATTATGTATATAACAAAAAAGAAAACACTTGGGCTCCACACAAAGAAGAAGACGAAGCATTCCATGATCCTTATAATCGTTTCATTCATGTTTTTTTTTCTTTTTTAATAAATAAAAAAGAAAAACACTTAGCATTTTGTGATTCACGTAAATTCGGAAAAGTTACACTAATACCGACAAATACAATGCATGACACAATGCACTTAAAAGGTGTTGGGCCTGAACCACTAAACCCTGATTTTAGCTTTGATAAATTTCAAAAAATACTAACAAATAAAAATGGCAAGATAAAAACAATACTAATGGATCAATACATAATAGCGGGTATCGGCAATATTTATTCAGACGAAATGCTGTGGTTATCAGGTATTCATCCAGAGTCTTTATTTTCAAATATCCCAACTAAAATTCAAAAAAAATTATTTGATAGTATGAAAGACGTCTTAAATAAAGGAATTGATTTTGGTGGAGATTCAATGAGTGATTATCGTGACATAAATGGCAAAAAAGGGAATTTTCAAAACCATCATAATGTATACAGAAAAACAAACGAGCATTGTGGCAAGCGAGGGTGCAATGGTGTTATAATAAGAAAAGTCGTCGGAGGCAGAAGTGCACATTTCTGCAATATTCATCAAATTAAATTTTAAAATTATGTCACATGGAGGCGGAAGTAAAATTGGAGATCTAGGGTTACTTATTTTCTTTTTAATAATTCTGTTTGTTTTATGGTACTGGCTTGGCGGTAAAAACCATAAAGAAGCAAAAACGGGTCCATATATAAACCCATTAGTAAATCAAATTCCTACAAACAACACACCAAAGAATACAAACAGTA
>CAZMDL010000109.1:0-3699 GCA_964565285.1 uncultured Candidatus Saccharibacteria bacterium | reverse complement strand
GTTATAATTAAT
This sequence comes from uncultured Candidatus Saccharibacteria bacterium, assembly GCA_964565285.1. Taxonomy (GTDB): domain Bacteria; phylum Patescibacteriota; class Minisyncoccia; order Phycocordibacterales; family UBA9973; genus UBA8515. The sequence goes on along the minus strand of CAZMDL010000109.1, from coordinate 3,687 downwards.
ATACATATGAAAAAAATAGGCGAGGGTTATTATTATAATGTATACGATCTTGGTCATGGCCGAGTTTTAAAGAAAAGAAAGAATACTATTCGTACCTTTTTATTTATTTTCTTTTCAAGAAAAGGGCATATTGATTTCTTTCGTGAATTTTTAAAGGTTATTAGGTCAGAAGAAAAAGTTAAAGAATTGTATCAAAAATTATTAAATACAAAAATCGACCTATATTTATTTGCGAACCCTATTTTCCTTTCGATAAATAATTATGAACAAGATAAGGTTACTCCCATAAGAAATAAACTTAAACATGTTTCTTTAGAAGAGAGTAAAAAGATAATAGATAATTTTATTTCTTTAAATAAAAAGCTCTGGACTTATGGTATAGGGGAGAAGGTTTATAACTTTACATGGAATAATGGTATTGATTCTAAGGGTAATATAGTTTTGTTTGATTTTAACGAAATTACCTTTGATAAAGAGCGTGTTTTAAAAGATATTGAAAATGAAGTTTGGATTCATCGTTTTTCTTATACACATTTAAACAATGAGCTAAAAGAATATTATAAAAAAAGAATGAAAGAAGAGCTTACTGAGGAGGCCGTTAATTCTCTATGGGGAACTGCACTTCTTTAATAAAGAAGGTGTATAATATTAATATAATGAAAAATATAAAAATTTTTAAAAATCTTGTTTTTACTCTAAGTTTGGTCACTGTTGTATTTCCAATGGTTGCATCTGCTCATGTAAGATGGTTTGCTACACCAGAGAAAGTGATACCTGCATACAAGCTTACTGATCCTTTTGTATTGATTGCAATTACGATAGCCTTATTTATAATTTTTCTCGGTGTTTTTTTTAGAGAAAAAGCTTAAACTACCAAAAGTTTTAGATAAATATGTGGAACGTTTTGCTCCGTCTGTTTTGTCTTTTGCAAGTATGGGGTTTGGTTTAGCTTTTATTATTTTTTCTATAAAAGGTTTTGTGTTTGCTCCTAACTTACCAGCTGTTGGGGATATGGGGCACTCTATGATTGCACTTCAGGCTCTTGCTGGAATCATGATATTTTTTGGTTTATATGAACGTATTGGTGGTGCGTTATTGATTCTACTTTTTATTTTAGGAGTAAAAGAATACGGAGCTTTTAATATGGCAGATACCTTAGAAATGGTTGGTTTTGCTTTTTATGCCATGATTGTTGGGCGTCCTAAGTGGAAGATTATCGACACAGAATTATTTCAATCATTCAGCCATAAAATTCATGAATACGGCTTGCCAATTCTTCGCATCGGAACAGGGCTTAATCTTATGGTTTTAGGTTTTTCAGAAAAAATCCTAGCTCCATCCTTAACTGCAAATTTTTTAGAACATTATCATTGGAATTTTATGCAAACACTTGGTTTCCATTATTTCACTGATTATTATTTTGCATTTTCTGCTGGTGTGGTTGAGATACTATTTGGTATATTCTTTTTACTTGGATTAGTTACTCGTACTACGACTATTTTCTTGGCAGTATTTTTAGTTACTACTCTTTCACTGCTTGGTCCTGTTGAATTAATAGGGCACTTGCCACATTTTTCAATAGCTATAGTTTTGTTACTTTTTGGTTCTGGTTCTAGGTTTTTATTGATTAATAAAAAGAGTTAATAAATTAAAAAGCAGTCCGTATGGACTGCTTTTTAATTATAATTTTGTTTTAAATATTCGTTTTATGTCGCTTGCGTTTTTCTTTGCAACATAGAATATATAAAATATATCAAGGATTGCAAAAGTGTTTAAGATAATTAAAGCAATAAACCAACGCTTTTGATTCATTCTAGCTGCTGTCCATACAGCGTATGCTTTCCATGGAAGCACCCATAAAACTGCAATTGCTAAGATTAATAATTTTGTTTGTGGAATTTGTAACATGCTTTCATAATAACATGCTATAGGTTTTTCTTGCAATTATGCTCATTAAAATAAAGATATTATTTATGATACTATATATATATGAAATATTTGGGAGTTGATTATGGTTCAAAAAGAGTTGGCTTAGCTCTCTCAGACGAGAGTGGCTTACTTGCTTTCCCGTACAAGATACTTTCAAATGATATGACTTTGATTGATATGATTCATAATATTTGTGGGGAAGAATCTATTTCGGCTGTTGTTATTGGACTCTCTCATGATCTTTCAGGCGCACCAAATAAAATTATGGGTAGTATAGAAGAATTCGCAAAGAATTTAGAAGCCGAGCTTGGTATGCCGATTTATTTTCAAAAAGAGTTTATGACTACCGTGGAAGCGCGCGGAAGAGAAGGTAAAGAAAAAAATAATGCCCGCAAGACAACCAAACCTCCCCAAGCTCCCGCTGATGCATCCGCTGCCGCACTTATTTTGCAGAGGTATTTAGACAAGAAGAATTTAAATAAATAATTTTATATGGAAAAATTCCCATCATTTAATCAAAGACCTAAAGAGCGAATTAAAAAAATAGTTATGGCTATAAGTGCTTTGGTTTTGCTTGGATCTCATGCAAAAGGGCAACAAAACGAAAAAGATACTATTCTTTCTCAAAAGGCTGAAACAGAGCATCATATTGATACTAGTGAACGTAATAATCCTTTTAAAGATGAAAGCTATATTACTCGTGATGGAAATCATCGCTATTATCACAATCCTGCTGGTTATTTTATTGAGACGCAGGAAAGAAAGATTGATTACTCTCTTGGAGCAACAAAATGTCCATTTGAAAGTGATGAAGAGATGAAAATGAAAACTCGTATTCCTGAAAGTCTTACAGAAACAGATTTTTTTACAAATTATGTAAATGCGAAATTTGAAACAAAAGATATCCTTGAAGATAAAAATACTGGCAATAAGTATTATAACTTTTCAGAGTATGACTCGAACTTAAATGCAGTACCTATTGAAGGTGAATATCATTGGAATATTCACCGTTTTCTCATTGATCCAGAATATCAAAAGTTTCATATAAAAAAAGACGAAGCTCGAAGAAATACACTTTTTGATATGTATCGTTATTTTTTGTACCAAGAGAAAGGTGATAGGGAGATGGCCTGGAAGAAAGCAAATGAATTTGTTTCAAAAAATGTAGATACTATTGTAAATAGTGAATATGCTAATTGGGCTAATAAAAATTATCCACATTTATATCCTAATTATTATAAAGGTCTTGATTCAAATTATTATGTTGGCGATATGAATTTGTTTAGTAAAAGTAATAATACTGGATTACCAGAAGATGTTATTTTATTTAATTATGAGGTTTTTAATGGAGAGAAAAAAGATACTAGTGCTACATATAGTGCAAAAGAAATTGAGGATGTCCTGATAAATTATAATATTGTATATAGAAAGAAGAGTCCAGAAGACGCTCGTACTATATCTCATGCTGCTATTGTAAATGCTGATAAGGGGTATCGAAAGTGGGAAGAAGAACTAAAGCTTGAAGTTAAGATAGATCCAACAAAAGAAAAAGAATTAAAACGTGTTCATAATTATCGCTTTAAAGAGTAATGGTTATATAAAAAGTTGGTACTCCTGTATAGTCGTGTATAATAAAAATATGGAATACGTATCATATGAAGAATTTAAAAAGATGGATATGCGAGTGGGGACAATCCGCGAGGTGGAGCCCGTGCCTGAAACAGATAAATTATTGAAATTTCAAATTGAATTTGGTGT
>CAZMDL010000108.1:0-1730 GCA_964565285.1 uncultured Candidatus Saccharibacteria bacterium | reverse complement strand
AGAAAGACAAAATTGTATATGTATTCATAGATGCCTCAAACCTTTGGCAGGCCCAGAAAGCAAAAGGTAAGATGTTTGATTATGAAAAACTTAAAATCTTTTTAAAAGAAAAGTTTTGTGCTTCAGAAATTCAGATTTTTTATTATACCGCCTATCCAAAAGAAGGGACTCGGGAACAAAGCCAAGATGGGAAACATAAATTTTTTACCTACTTAAAGAAGGGATTGGGTTTTATTGTACGAAAAAAAGAGTTAAAAAGAATTATTCAGCATAGTGATATTGCTGATTCGATTCAAGAAAAAGGTAATATGGATGTAGAGATGACAATTGATGCTATTCATTTTTGTAAAAAATATGACACGGCTGTCCTATTTACTGGTGATTCTGATTTTCTAGCCCTTGTTAACTATATAAGAAATGGCGGTAAAAAGGTATTTATTTTTTCTTCTAAAAATAACGTTTCGCAAGAATTACGAACAGGAGGAGATGGATATCTTGATGTTTTAGATATAGAGCAAGATGTATGGGGTAGGAATCTTAAGTACAAAGAAGAAAAAGCATAAAAAAGCAGCCCTCCTTGCGGAGGGCTGCCCTTGGATGTAATACCCTTAAAGTTTTATGGAAAAACCCTAAGACAAGGTCAATATACACCTTTTTTGATAAAAAGTCAAAGTTATCCACAGCTATTTATTCTTGGGTATAATATGGTTTTTGTTTCTATACAAAGTGATATAATTCATTCATGAACTACTGGCTTATAAAATCTGAAGGGGAATGTTATTCCATTGATGACTTGAAGAAGGATAAAAAGACTTCGTGGGGAGGGGTGCGGAATTACCAAGCGCGGAATTTTATGATGCGTGATATGCAGGTGGGGGATGGAGTATTGTTCTATCATTCGCTTGGCTCGGCAAAGGAGCCGGCAGGGGTGTATGGCGTGGCAAAGGTGGCAAGCAAGGCGCATCCGGATGAGACGCAGTTTGATAAAAAGGATATGCATTATGACGGAAAGGCAACGAAAGAAAAGCCTATTTGGTACTGCGTAGATATGGCATTTGTAAAAAAGTTTAAAGTACCCGTCACTCTTCCAGAAATCCGCCTTGATCCGGCATTTGCTGGGATGCCACTCCTCGCACCGGGGCAGCGCCTCTCGGTGATGCCCGTTTCGAAAAAGCATTTTGACTATATGCTCACCCTCGCAAAGTAATTCTAGTATTAATGGTATAATGGGCGATATAAGTTAACTTACTTTTATATGAAAAATAACAAAACAACGATATTTATACTTCTCGGCTTACTATTAGCGTTGGTGGTATTTGGGCTGTTTTATGCAGTAAAGGGTTCAAAAATTCAGTCACCTGTTGTAAACGAGCCGGTAGCACAAGTACCCACTACTCCGGACACGATTCCAGATACGACACCTAATACAACTCCAGATACGGCGCCGGTAACAACTCTCTCTTTATTTAATACAAATTATACACTCAGTGTGCATGACACTATTACATTCTCAGACGGACTTTCTATTACTCTCAGAGAAATAAATGATGCTCGCTGTAAGTCTTCTCCTACTATGATGTGCGTTTGGGCTGGTGAAATTGCCCCAATACTTAATGTGACTGGTGGAGCATTTGGTACCAGTACAGAAGAAGTGCGCCTCGGCGCAGTAATGGTAAAAACAAAAATAGTGAAAGGGTATACATTCACTCTTTCTAGTGCAACAGAAACAA
>CAZMDL010000107.1:0-5391 GCA_964565285.1 uncultured Candidatus Saccharibacteria bacterium | reverse complement strand
GCTTATGGCGCTTCTTGCTCTGTATGCTCGGCATACGGGGCGGACATATAATGCGCTTCGGGCATTACTTATAGTTTCACTTGTGATGCTCGCATTCACACCACGAGTATTGTTTGATGTTTCATTTCATCTTTCGGTGCTTGCGACTTTTGGCGTGATTGTATTGCCGTCACGACTCACAAAGTATTTTAGATTTCTCACGCCGAAAATGGGCTTGCGGGAAAATGCGGTAACGACACTTTCTGCAATTATCCTCGTCACCCCGTATATCATTTATGTCATGGGGACGGTATCGCTCATTTCATTTATCGCCAATATTTTTATCTTGCCCATGATTCCATTTACCATGCTCTCCGGATTCTTGGCGGGGGTATTTGGGTTTCTTCACCCTGTTATCGCATTTCCATTTTCGTATATTACGCACCTGTTTGATGTGTACACATTTTCACTTGTGCAATTCTTTTCCTCTATTCCATTTGCATCTATCATTGTGCCATCCGTTTCACTCTTTGTAATTATCGGAATCTATGGAGTGATTTTGTATTTTATCTTTAAAAAACAAAAACCTATATCATAGAGGTTTTTGTTTTGAATTTTGTTATAATGCCTTATTAAAATTTTCTTCAATGACTTCCCAGTTGAGGTTTTCAAAAAATGCTTCTATGTATTCTTTCTTTGCTGATGTTGGATAGTCGTAGACATATGCGTGTTCCCACATATCGAGGGCGAGAATCATTTCACATCCATTAAGCTGGCCGAGGTGCTGTTCGTCTACCCAAGAGGCGATGAGACGGTCATCCTTTTTGTCATACCAAAGTACTGCCCAGCCCACTCCGCGGGTCATGGCAATGTTTTTAAATCCCATAAGGAAAATTTCGACACTCATACATTGTTCTGCTAATTTTTTTGCAAGTGCACTTTCAGGATTGAGTGGATTTGGTCCACCAGAGAGTGAAGCAAAGTATACTTCATGATTACGCATACCATTATATTCGAAAGAGAATCGGCGGAATAGCTCAGCAATCAGGTAGCCATTGTCTTCGCCATTTTTAAACATACTTTCAGAGAGCTTACTTATTTTCTCAATATTTCCATTTACATTTGTTACATATCCTTTGTAGAGCTTCAAATGTTCTTCAATATTTTTTGCACTAATACCTTTTAATTCTGGAATAGTAAAACTTTTTTCATTAAATTTTTGCATAATGCTATTATATCATATATGTATATAGGTTATAAATTGTATGAAGTTTTTTAAAAAAATACGCATCGAATACATATTCCTTTCTCTAATTGTTTTATTTACTATTGTTATTTGTATTTTTTTCTATACAAAAAATAAAACTCGTTATTTAAAATTTGCTCTGCTTGATATTGGGCAAGGAGATTCGATTTATATTGAAGCTCCAAATGGTGTACAAATACTTATAGATGGTGGTCGCGACAAGAGAGTGATTTCGCAACTACAAAAAGTAATGCCATTGGGTGATACTTATATTGATATGATTGTAATTACAAATCCTGATGCCGATCATGATGGTGGATTTATTGATGTTTTAAATAAATATAAAGTGGGTGAGGTCTTAGAGTCTGGTACTACTTCACCAACTAAAACTTATCAAAAACTCGAACAGTTGATTAAAGATAAAAATATTAAAAAAGAAATTGCTCATCGAGGAATGAAAATAATTCTTGATAAAGATAAGAATATTTATTTTAGTATATTGTTTCCAGACCGAGATGTGTCTTTATGGAGCAGGAATGATGGTTCGATTGTAGGGAAATTAATTTATAATAAAGTTTCTTTTATGCTAATGGGGGATGCTACAGCTTATACTGAAAGTATAATTGCCAAAAATGAATCACCGGAAATATTCAAGTCTAATGTCTTAAAGCTTGGGCATCATGGTTCTCATACTTCCACGAGTGATTTATGGTTGTCTTTAGTCGAGCCATCTTTAGCTCTTATTTCAGCTGGACGCCATAATAGTTATGGTCACCCACATAAAGATGTATTGGAGCGTTTGGAGAGACTTAATATTCCTGTTTTGGGTACTTATGATATTGGTACGGTTCTATTAAGAACAGATGGCAATATTCTTTTTAATTAAAACATTCATGATGTGATACTTTTATGGGAACTATATCATCAGTTTGATTATTTAATTCTGTACGCTCCATCATAAATAAAACATCAAAATTTTTTAATTGGTTATTTCCTGTATGAGTTTTATTCCATTCTCTGCATAAATATTTTCCGTAATATAAGCGATATGGAGTGTATTTTTCATACCAAAGATTTAAGAAATATTTTTGCCAGCGTTGATTTTCATATAATATATTTTTTGGCTTTTCAAATGAAACCTTTTCTTCGTTACGAAATACGTCTACTTCTGTATTGTCTATTAGGTTTCCAGGAATGACATACCAGCCATCTTCTGTAAGTGGGGTAGGTGTAAACATGTCGAAATGTTGATCAAGAAGTGTTGCCACTCCAAGGTTTTCTATATTTTCTGGAACCAATATTGCACTATTTGGTACGGATTGAAGATTGATTAATATCATATATAGAATACAACAGGCTAAAAATACCTCTTTAATTATTTTTGTTATTTTAAATTTATTTTCTTTTTCTTTGTTTTCAATTGTACATATTGTTAGCCTATTTTTTGCAATTTTGTCGTAAATTTTATCACTTATTTTCTGTATTATTTTTATAGAAAATAGTGGAGAAAATATAAAAAATATAGGTGAGATTTTTAGGAGTTCTTTTAATGCTTTTGTTTTGAAATAGAGTTCGCCTTTTTCATTTTTAAATACCCATGAATTTTTTTCATACATTATTTGGGATATTTTTTCATCTTCTGTAGATTCTAATATTGAAAGATTCTTTGGGAGAAATAATACTTTTTTTATTATGAAAGATAATTTATAGCAAAAGCTACAATTTGAATCATAATACAAAATACTTGTTGTATTCTTTTTTGAGATTAATTTATTTCTTATATTTTTTATAATTGAATCCCAGAAATATGAAGGTAAAAGTCCTAATGTAACTACTATACTAATCATCCCAAACAATCCAATGCTCATTGTGCTATTAATTCCTATTTGCATCATCGCAAAAAGGAATATTATTAATATACGAATTTTCCCTGTTTTAAAAGGTGATAGTAATAATAATGAGCCATAGATTTCAAGGTATAAAACAAAAAAAGTAAGAAATGTGAGCAAAGAAGGGAATTGTAATAAATAGTGCCCTAAGTTGGTGGCAAATTGGTCGATGCTCAATGCGTAATAAACAGCCGTACCGTCTTTTACCCAGGCGTCACCAGTTTTTAGTATTCCTGAAAATAAATAAAAAATAACTATTTGTAATGTGTATGCAATTGTGCTTGCTCCAAGATATATTTTTTTATTTAATTTTTCATTTTTCAATATTGAATCAATTGAGAAATATTTACCCCAAGGTAAAAACATTCCCCAGAATAGTACTACACGAAATATTACATCACCTCCTTGTAGTATAAGCGGATTACGATTTTGCAATGAAATAAGTAATATAAAAGAAATTATTGTTGATAGTATGGTTTTATATCCTATTATAAGAAATAATCCAAATATAAAAGCAATAATAAATAGTATTATTTCATATTGCCAAATTCCCATTGCTGTGTGAATAGAAAAATTCCATGGCCCAGCATAGAATTCATATAATGCTTGGCGGGGTAGAATACCACGGTCAGCATAGTGTGCAATTAAATTACTAGATCTTTGTACCAAGTCAACAATAATTGTAAGACCAATACCGATACGAAGTAATGCCAATGAGCGATAGTCTATACCAAAAATATCTTTGATTTTTTGTTTTAGGATTTTCACTTCTATAGTATAACAAAAAATCCCCTTATATCGGGGATTTTTTGTTTATTTTATGATTCCTGCTTTTCTTAGAGTTGCGTACGCACCGTTTTTATTGATTGTTTTGATTGCTTGAGTAGACAGTGTAAGAGGGAAGAACTTTTTAAGTTCAGGTACATAAATACGCTTCTTTTGAAGGTTTGGATACTTTCGAACCTTACCAGTTGGGTTGAATTTAGTAGCACGGACTACGTTTGAGTATCCGCCAGCGACTAATGAACCCTTTTTTGTTATATCACAGACTTTTGCCATATGTTCGAGTATGTTATCATATAAAGTAACCTTATGCAAGTAATCGATAGTATATTCTATGTAATAGTTTTAATAATGTCTGTGGTTGTCCATGAATTTGCTCATGGCTATGTTGCTTACCGTTTTGGTGATAATACTGCTCGAATGCAAGGCAGGCTTACATTAAATCCTATAAAGCATTTAGATTTATTTGGTTCTATATTATTACCACTTTCCTTAATATTATTTCATGCTGGTTTTGTATTGGGCTGGGCAAAGCCAGTGCCATATAACCCGCATAACTTACGCAAAGAGAAATTACATTCAATTTTTGTTGCCTTAGCTGGTATTGCTGCCAATTTATTTCTTGCTATTATTTTTGGTCTTTTAATTAGAGTATTTTCTCATTATGGTTTTAATAGTTTAAATTTTATTTCTTTTTATAAAATTGCAACTTCGATTGTTTTGGTAAATATTGTTTTAGCTATTTTTAATATTGTCCCGATTCCTCCACTTGATGGATCTAAAATTCTTTTTGGTTTATTGCCAGCAAGATTTTTTCGTATTGAAAGATTCTTAGAACAATGGGGAATGTTTGTACTTTTATTTTTTATAATTACTCTTTGGCAGTATTTTTCTCCAGTTATATTTTTCTTATTTAAATTATTCACAGGAGTAAACTAATTTAATTAAATAGTGTATAATTTAAAGTAATATGAGAGCAGAAACTCAATTACTTTTTAAAATATTTTCTATTATATTTTTTTGTGGCGCATTTTTCTCTTTTACTTATGCGTCAACCACAAATGGAACAATAAATTCTAGTTTTTATACAGCAAATCTTTGCGAAGACACTCCGGCATGTAGTGTTACTTCCACAAGTCCTATTAATTTTGGATATTTTACAACAGAGTCAGCATACAATGTAAGCATCACTGATAGTGGGCTACGTGGTTTTATTTGGGGTTCAAAGTTTGGTTGGGTGGTTTTGAGTTGTTTAGATACTACTAGTGGCTGTATTTCATCAAATGGTAATTTTAAAGTTTCAGTAAGTAGTACAGGCGTACTTTCTGGTTATGCTTGGGGTCAAAATACTGGGTGGATATATTTTGGTAATTCATCAAGTGGTTTTACAAGTGGTGCTTCACAAATAAAAATAAATAGTAGCGGTGTATTTACGGGGACTTCAGGTACTGCTGGGTATGCATGGGCACAGAATTTTGGTTGGATTAAATTTGA
>CAZMDL010000106.1:0-2013 GCA_964565285.1 uncultured Candidatus Saccharibacteria bacterium | reverse complement strand
AGAGTCAGTATATAAACATTTTGAGCCTGACTCATCCAGGGAGCAATTTTTTGCTTATAATTTCAGCAATATTTAAGTCAGATTTTCGTAGGGGTGAAAAGATTTATGTCGCATTCAGAAGAAATAAAACACATTTTAAATTCTCCGTGTCCTATCCAGTATCAAAATATTGAAGAATTAAAATTTCTTATTACCCAAGAACGAAATGCATTTTTTCAAATTGTTGGCCAAAATGGCACACGAGTTCCTGAATTAAGTATTTTCACTTCTGAATTGATAGAAGACATACGTATCCGCTTTTCAGGCAAACACTCACCTTTGCAAGAATGGTTAAAATCTTTAAGAAATATTGCAGCTGAAGAGAGAAAAAATGCGGGTGCTATAATCAATGAACTAAAGGCAGAAATTGAAAATGCTTTAAAAACATTTTTAGAAGCATACAGACTCGCGGCGGAAGCTAAAAGACTTGAAAGCGAAACGGAAGATATTTGATTACCATTTCCTAAATTAAATCTGGGAACGAGACACCCTATTTCTATAGTTATGCGTGATTTGCTTGAACCTTTTCAAAGAATGGGATTCTCTGTTGTTGATGGTCCTGAGATTGACACAAATTTTTATAATTTTGATGCTTTAAATGTATTAAAAGACCATCCCGCAAGAGAAATGCAAGATACCTTTTTTATAGCTAGCGAATGGGTACTTAGAACCCACACAAGTAATGTGCAAAGTCATGCTATGATGGAACGAAAATTACCGTTAAAAATTGTCTGTCCTGGATGCGTTTATCGTAATGAATACGATATGACGCATTTACCAAGCTTTCGCCAAATAGGATGCCTTGTAGTAGACAAAGGAATTCATTTAGGACACCTACGCCACGTTATTAATGAAATGCTCAATGCTGCTTTTGGCAGACCTGTTAAATTACGTTTCAGAACAGGATATTTTCCTTTCACTGAACCTAGTGCAGAAGTTGATGTGCAATGCCAACAATGTTTTGGCAAAGGCTGCCGCAGTTGTAAATTTGTAGGCTGGTCTGAAATTGGTGGTTGTGGTTTGGTTAATCGTAAAGTGTTAGAAAGTTGTGGTATTGATTCCTCAGTTTATAGTGGTTTTGCCCTCGGTTTTGGTATTGATCGCATGGCTAAAGATCGGTTTGGAATAGCTGATTTACGCTCCATGCTTGACGGCGATGTCTCATTTCTTAATTCATTTACTTTATCTTAATCCCAGTTCTAAAGGTAACAAAAATGCTCGCTAGTTTAAATTTCATAGAAAAGTTTATTACTCTACCAAAAATTGTTCACAGCTTAAATATAAATGGCAAAAAAATTGAACTCACAACTTATGATTTAAATAAAATCAATCCTTATTTAACAAGACAAGGATTTGAAATAGAAAGTATCACTGTAAAAGGGAAAGATCTCGAAACAGTTGTCGTGGGAAAAATAGAAAAAACAGAGCCACACCCTAATGCGGCAAAACTTCAAATCTGTCAAGTAAATGTTGGCGCTAAAGAATTAACCCAAATTGTGTGTGGCGCAAAAAATGCACGAGAAGGCCTGTATGTTGCTGTAGCACTTCCTTCCACTGTGTTACCTAATCAATTAGAAATTAAGAGCTCTAAAATACGTGAGATAGACAGTCACGGCATGCTTTGCTCCAGGGAAGAGTTAGGATTACCAATTCACAAAGAATTAGATGGTGATGGTATTTGGGAAATATCTGAAGACAGTCAAGGTGGCAAACCTAAAGAATATTTAGAAAAAAACCTAGGTTATCCTCTGTTTGCTGTCTTAGAAATAGCTGATACTCTGTTAGATATCAGTGTGACTCCAAATAGGCCAGACATGTTATGTCATGCAGGTGTGGCTCGAGAAATAGCAGCTGCTTTTGATAATTTAAATATTCCTTATAAAAAGAATAACCAAATTCAATTTCATTTAAAAAGTATAATTAAACCTGAAAAAGTTCAAAATGATGCTTTACAATTTTCAGAATTAAAATGTG
>CAZMDL010000105.1:0-8544 GCA_964565285.1 uncultured Candidatus Saccharibacteria bacterium | reverse complement strand
ATCTATTTTCCATTCTTGCCCATCTAATGACGACCAAACTTTTTTTGAATAAAATCCATTTTGGATTCCACCTAATATCCAGAGTTTACCATTAAAGTAAGTATGTGCTGCCCCTACAAGCTGTTCTATGGGGTTTTTCCTACTTGTTATTACATATGCATGTGCGTTAACAGATTTTAATGTATATGAATTAACGGTATCAGAATAACTGGAACGTACAACAATAATATTTTCCCTTGTATCAGGGATAAATAATTGTCTTTCGATAATCACTCCGTTGTAAATATTAGAAGACATCGTATCTGACATATTACCTATATGCGTAGCAGTATTGCCATCATACTCAAAAATATCTTTTAAAATTGTCCTTGTTGAATCAATTCCACCATATACAATAAGCATTGAATATACATTATCGTATTGGTACATGCTTAGATTTTCACGTGGAGAAAAATTTCCTTGAGTTTTAACCCATGTATTATTTTTCCATGTAAAAATATCATTTGTATATACCATCTTATTCAAAATGTTATCATAATAGCTTCCACCCATAACTATAGGTTGATTTTTGTAGACAGATGTACCCGCATTTTGATTTAAGATTGGAATGTTTGTTGTAATGCTCCATTTCTTCATATCACTACTTGACCACATACATTTACCACCTAAACTATCTTCACCGTATATTATTACAGAATCGTTAGTAGTAAAGTAATATTGTGCATTCTTCCAAAGAGTTGGTATTCTTAATTTTGTAAATTTACCATTACCTGAATTCATCTCATATAGCTCGCCATAGGTAATGAACATAAGTAATCTTCCTTTGAAATTAATGAATCTGACATCCTCTAACGTGTAGTTAGAAGGAAATCCATTTGCTGTAGTAAGTGACGTTAAGCTTTTTGTTGTCCTATCATATTTAAATGTAGTGGTAACAATACTGTCACTAATTGGAAACAAGATATTATATCGAGAAGCAATTCCCTGAGCTTTATTAACCCAGATACGCTTGTCTATAGAATCTAAAATGCCAAAAACTATTGATTTGCTTTCGTGTGATAACTTTATCTTTTTTGTATCAGACGATTTCCAAATCAAATCCATAAAGCCAAAATAATTTGGTTGTTCAATGTTTGTTTTTAAAGCAGTTGTTTTTTGGGCTAAGACTTTGGTTGTTCCTGTAAAGAACAGACCGCAGAATACGAACGACAAGAGGGCCGTTTTAAGGGCGATTTGGGTTTTGAAAACGTTATTTTTCATGATTATTTATTTATGTCAATTTTGTATTATATTATCATAAATAAGCTTATTTGTCAATATATATATTGCAAAATACATTTTATGTGTTATTATTATAAAAAATACAAATATACAGTACAATGAAAAAAATTAATTTAATTCTTACGCTTACAATAGCGTTTTTTATTTTTGAAGTTCAAACTTGTTTTGGACAATTAAAACACGATACATTAGAAACAAAGCTTTATGGTAAAGACCAGAAATATGATCTTGGTAAACAAGATTTAATAACAGTAGAAAATTTTACAATTTGTAGTAAAAGTAATAAGACTGTTCATTTTGACCGCCTTGTAATATTTTTTGGCTTTAAACAATTTCTCTCCGTAAAAAACATGCAGATTCTAGTGTTAGAAGGAGATTCTTTAGAAAAGATTTTTGCAAGTTGGGTAACGCAAACAGAACCCTTAGGACTTACTTCTTATGGATTTGATTATATTCTGGAACCTAATCAAATAAGAAAATTTTCTTTAGTAATAAGAAATAGCAATATTGTATTACCTAATGAATTGGATGCCACGATTCTCTTAAGCGGGTTCGATGATACCGGACAAGAAGTAATCGTTGAAGTAAAAACTCACAAGATATCTTTTGCACAGAATTAAAATAATTTTTAACCTAAATATAAAAAGCCAAGACATTATGTCTTGGCTTTTTATTTATTCGTGAATAATATGACTCGCAATATATTCCTTTGTACCAATTCCATTTGGAGTAGTTAGGGCTACTTTCTTACCAGGATTGAAGAAGTTTGTCGGGTCAAAAATTTGTTTTGTTTGTGCAAAAAGTTCATATACTTTTTCTCCGTACATTTGTTTAAGAAATGGAGTGCGAATAATACCGTCATTGTGTTCCCCATTTGTAGAACCTTTGTATTGTAGGACGAGATCATATACCTTAGTCGAAAGCTCCATAATTATTTTTGCAGTATTGGAATCTTTAAAATCCATAAGGGGGATAATATGAAAGTTTCCATTACCTGCATGCCCTGCAATAGTATATGTAATCGGATATTGATTAAGTAATAAATTTAATTTTGGTAAGAATTCTGGAAGTGTTTGCGGTGGTACTATAATATCGTCAATGAATGGTGCTGTGTGCTTGTCTTTTACATGCTTGCGTAGAAGGGCAAAACTCTCTCGGCGAATATCCCAGTATTTATCTGCATCATTTTTACTTTTTGTAATACGCATAGGAAAAGTAAAACCTTGCTTCTTTAATTCAGACAATAATTTCTTTGATTCATTTTTAACGGTTTTTTCATTTTCTCCTGCAAATTCTACAAGAAGTACAAGTTTTGGAAAACCTTTTACCATCATAAATACTTCAGGCCAAAAACTCCACATAAATTTAATCATCCCCCGTAAGCCTTTGTTTTTCAAAAAGTCTGGAAAAAATTTTACTGCAAGCTTCATGGTCGCATCATCGTAACTTTCAATACTCTCTGGATGAAATGGTAATATCGCATCCACAAGCGAACCCAGCTTTGTAATATCTTTCATAAAAATAACAACTAATTTATTTGCGGGTTTTATATTTACTAAATGAAAAGTAATCTCAGTAACAATGCCAAGTGTCCCCTGTGAGCCAACAATCAGTTTTGAAAGATCAAATATTTCTTTTTGTTCATCCCACACATTCCACAAATAATAACCAGCAGAATTTTTACTCACTTGAGGTTTTGCTTCTTTGATAGTTTTAATATTAGTTGATATAAGCTGATATATGTCGCGATACAAATCACCCTCAAAATCTTTTTGAGCAATCTTTGCATATAGTTCCTTTTTAGAAAGAGGTTTAACCACATATTCTCTTCCATCAGAAAGAACAACCTTAAGCTCTTTGATGTAATCTTCAGTTTTACCGTATTGTAATGTTTTCTCTCCGGCAGAATTATTGCCCACCATACCACCCACAGCATTTATACTTTTACTTGCTGTATAACAAGGCAACAATAAACCCTCTTTCAAAGTAGCTTCTTCAAAATCCCTATAGAAACATCCAGGCATTACAGTTGCCTCACCAGAAATACAAACACTATGAGCATTTGGATATTTAGGAATTATATTAAATGAATCTACTTTCTTTACATCATGTATAGTATTCATGTATTTTGTAAAATCCATAATTATAGAATCTCCAATAGCACCACCAGCCATACAAGTTCCAGCAGAACGGCAAGTAATTGATAAATCTTTATATAATGATTTATTGTCATGCACCCATTTTACAAGAGCCTTTACATCTTCCACATTCTTAGGAAATACAACAACCTCAGGCATGACTTGAAGTAATGATGCATCTCGTGAATATGTCAAAAGAGTATCTTGATCATCAATAACATCACCCTTAAAAAACTTCTTAATTTCAATTGAAAGTAAATTCATAATTTACATATTATTAAATAACTTCAATCTATCGTATACAACTTTTTCAATAGCATCTACAGCAGGGGTAAGTAATTTCGCTGGATTAATTTCATTTGGATTTTCATTAATTACCCTCTCTACGGATTCTTTATAAGCAAGGCGAATTTCAGAATTTATATGAACAATTGAAATTCCAGAATGAATTGCATTAGTAAAATCTTCATCACGCAAACCAGAACCTCCATGAAGTACGAGAGGAATTTTTACAGTATCTTTTATTTCTTTTACTAATTCACTATTGATATGCGGTTTACCAGATTTTATAAGACCATGAATAGAACCCACAGATGGAGCAAAAATATCTACACCAGTTTGTTCTACAAAGTTCTTTGCATCGATAGGATTTGTAAACACCCCAGCACCCTCAGGAATACTTTCTTTAATATCAGAACCAGAACCAATATAACCAAGTTCTGCTTCAACTAAAATATCTCGCCCAGTTTTTTGAAAAACTTCATGAGCATATTCTACGCATTTTTTTGTAATTGCAATATTTTCTTCATTTGGTAATTTTGCACCATCGATAATAACCATATCAAAACCTGCATCAATACATGCCTTTACAGATTCAAAACTACTATGATGATCAGCATTTAAGAAAATTGGATAATTATCACGCTCGCGAAGTGTATGCACGAGTGCAACAACTTCATCCCTACCAGCAAACTTTTCTTCACCTTCAGATACACCAATGATTACAGGTAAATTTAATTTCTTAGCGGCATTATATATACCGTGTAATGCTTCAAGATTTGAAATATTGAAGTGCCCAATTGCCACACCTTTTTCACCCGCATCTTTAATATATTCACGTAATGTTTTCATATTTTTATTATAACATACTGTGATATAATGAATATATGGAAAAGATACAATTTTTAGCATTAGGTGACATAGTTACCGAACCTTTTATAAAACTTAAAGATGCAAGTGTGCATTGTGAACTTGATCATGAAAACTGCACTCTTAGTATGCGTTATGGTGATAAAATTCCATACGAATCTGTAACAATGTGCCGTGCTGTAGGTAACAGTGCAAATGCATCAGTAGCGTCAGCTCGACTTGGACTTAATACTGGTCTTATGGCTTATATCGGTGACGATGAAATAGGTAAAGGAAATATCGAAGAGTTAAAAAAGAACAATGTAAAAACAGAATACATGGTAACTTGTGAAGGATACCAGTCTAATTACCATTTTGTGCTTTGGTATGATGTGGATAGAACAATCCTAATAAAACATACAGAATTCCCATACAACTTCCCTATGGATTTACCAGAACCTGAATGGATATACTTTTCTTCAATTGCTCAAAACGCACAAGAATACCACATGCAGTTGATTGAATATTTAAAAAATCACCCAAATGTAAAACTTGCATTCCAACCAGGCACATTTCAAATGAAACTTGGCACAGAAATACTTAAAGATCTATACAAAAATACAGAAATATTTTTTTGCAACAAAGAAGAATCACAAAGAATCCTAAATACTCCTGATGAACACGATGAGAAAGTTCTACTAAAGAACATTTATGCACTTGGTCCTAAATATGTAGTAATTACAGACGGACCAAAAGGTTTATACGCATACAATGGTACCGAAATGTACTTCTTACCAATGTATCCAGATATAGCTCCACCAAAAGAACGCACAGGAGCTGGTGACGCTACATCTTCAACAATCACAGCAATGATGGGGCTTGGTAAAAATTTTGAAGAAGCATTACTCTATGGACCAGTAAATTCCATGAATGTAGTTCAGCATATAGGTGCTCAAGAAGGTTTACTATCGAAAGAAAAAATAGAAGAGTATTTGCAAAATGCTCCAGAAAATTATAAGATAACAAAAATACATTAATTACCATGACCATGGAAAATAATAACGGTTTCTTTAAAAAGACCCAACAAGAGGAAGTTGATTATATACTTGATGAAATAAACAAACACAAAAAAATTATTGCTAATTATGAGGCAAAATTAACAGCTGTAGCTTTAGATGATATAGATTCTGAAAATTTGGAACAACAAAGACAAGCACGAATGATATTGGAAAATCCAATACAAAATCCAATACAAAAAGAAATCTACAAAGAAGAAGAAATCATCCACAAGCTAGAAAGCAAACTCCAACCAATAATCAAAGAATAACCAACACTCCCTAAAATAAAAACCCGGACTTTAATTAGCGAGGGTTTTTTATTTTGTTTATTTGATTTTTCTTGTAAGAATTTTCTTTACTGCATCGGTTATATCTTTTGTGCCCATACCATAATATTCAATCAATTCTTCGGGCTTACCAGACTGACCAAAAAGATTTTTAACTCCGACAAACTCTATAGGTACTGGGTAATTTTGTGACAATAACTCAGCTACTGCACTACCCATACCACAAGCAATCTGGTGCTCCTCAACTGTAACGATAGCTTTGGTTTCGCGAGCAAGATTTATTATTGCTTCACTATCGAGAGGTTTAATAGTAGATAAATTTAATACTTTTATTTTTATTCCTTCTTGTTCTAAATTCTTTGCTACAACAATAGCTTTATGAAGTAATGCACCTGTAGCAATAATACCCACTTGCGCAAGACCTATCTCTGGAGTAAATACCAAATTTGCTTTACCTATTTCAAAAGGAGTTTCTTCTGTGGTTATTATTGGAGTCTTCTCACGAGCAAGGCGAAGATATGTAGGTTCTTTTGTTTTTGCTATTGCAAGTGTAGCTTTCTTTGCTTCAATACTATCGCAAGGAGAAACAACTACCATGTTTGGAATAACCCGAGTAATAGCAATGTCTTCAATAGCCTGATGTGTGCCACCATCAGGACCCACAGAAACTCCAGCATGAGAACCGATGATTTTTACAGGGCGGTCATTATAACAAATAGTAGTACGAATCTGCTCCCAATTACGCCCAGGAGAAAACATAGCATAAGAAGAAATGAAAGGAATCTTGCCCATAGCTGCCATACCAGAAGCTACAGAAGCCAGGTTCTGCTCAGCTACACCAATTTGTACAAATCTTTCAGGAAAACGATTCCTAAATAAATGCATTTGTGTACTCTCTGTAAGATCAGCACAAAGACCAACAATATTTGAATCCAATTCTCCGGATTCCAAAAGACCTTGGCCAAATCCTTTTCTGATAGGAACTTGTTCAACATCTTTATCAAACATTTTAGTATTTAAATGTAAACTTTGATTAAGCATAATTATTATTCATGTTCACTTTTTATTTTACCTTCAAGTGTACGTAATTCTTTTAATGCCATTTCGGCTTGTTCTTTGTTTGGAGTTACTCCATGCCAATGATAATCGCGTTCAAATTCTTTTACTCCTCGACCTGGCACAGTACGAGCGATTATAACCGATGGCTTTTCGTATACACCTTTTGCAAGTTCTATAGCATTATCAATCTCTTCAAAGTTATGACCATTTATTTCTTGAACAAACCAACCAAAAGATTTAAATTTGCGGGCAATGTCCATAAGAGGCATTACATCTTCAGTATAACCATCTATCTGAATATTATTACGATCAACAATTGCAATTAAATTATGTAGTTTTTCTTTTGAAGCAAGCATAATAGCCTCCCAGTTCTGGCCTTCGTCGAGCTCACCATCACCCAACAAACAATATATTGTTTTTGAAGTAGAATTCCCATGATCTATCCGATCAGCAATAGCCATACCTACAGCTTGAGAAAGACCTGAACCAAGTGGACCTGAAGAATTTTCAAGCCATGACATAAACTCACGATGAGGGTGACCTTGCAAACGACTTCCAAACTTTCTTAAAGTTTTTAATTCATCTATGGGGAAATAACCAGCATGCGCCATAGTAGCATATAGTACAGGACAAATATGTCCGTTAGATAATACAACACGATCACGATCTATCCATGAAGGATCTTTAGGATCATGCCGTAATGAATTAAAATATAAACAAGTAAATACATCAGCCATCCCAAGAGGACCTGCAGTATGCCCACTACCTGCTTCAAGTAACATTGCAATAATACTCTCACGAATATCATTTGCTTTTAATTCAAGTTCTTTTATTTTTGAATCAGTAAGATTACTCATCTATAAAAAATTATAACATATTTTCAAATTCAAAAATCTTTTCACGCGGATCAAAACTATCAAACAAAGCAGAGCCAATAACAAAACGTGTAGCACCTTTTTCAATAAGCATTCCAATAGTATCTTCATTTACACTACCATCTACACTTATCACAACATCTGGATATTTTGTATGAAATACTTCTATACGATCAAGAACTCTCTCGTCGAAAGCTTCACCTTGATAGCCAATATTTTTAATACCCATAAACTGCACAAAAGATACATATGGTACAAATGGATATAGATTTTCAATAGGAGTGTCATTATTAATAGCTATACCTATTTCTATATTTTCTCTTGTATACATATCAATACCTTCCAAAAATTCCTGAAACTCAATAGGATTCCCCTCAGCCTCAATATGAAAAATAATTCTTTTTGGACCAAGAGAAACATACATATCAAAATTCTTATGAGCATTAAGAACCATCAAATCAAATTCAACATCAAGCTCTTGCCAGTATGGCAAAGCTTCTTCTTCACTCAAAATTTGTTCTATAAAATCCGCATCTTTTGGATTAAATGGAAATGTTTTTGATTTTACAAATTTACCATCCATGATATCAAGCTGGACAAGAGAACAAGCACCTATAACTTGCGCCATTTTATCACGCATATCATTTATGTTTTTTGGCATTATTGCTGGAATTATTTGCATATATTTAAAATTTATTTAAACGCCGTACATGACGTT
>CAZMDL010000104.1:0-7911 GCA_964565285.1 uncultured Candidatus Saccharibacteria bacterium | reverse complement strand
ATATTGCACAGCCACCACTTTTTAAAATTAAAAATGGTAAGGATATTGCATATGCGTATTCAGATGAAGAGCGGGATCGTCTTGTTGGTAAGGATGCTAATTTGGCTGAAATGATGGCCGAAGCTATTGAAGTTGAAGGTTCAGAAACAGAAGAAGAGGATGAAGAAGATGAAAAGACAAAAACCAAAAGACAAAATAAAATTCATATTCAACGTTATAAGGGTCTTGGAGAAATGAATGCTGAAGAACTATGGGAAACAACAATGGATCCAGCACGTAGAATTCTTAAGCAAGTAAGTATTACTGATGCTGAAGATGCAAATAAAGTATTTGATATGTTAATGGGTAGTGAAGTTCCTCCTCGTAAATCTTTTATTCAATCTCATGCCAAAATGGCGAACTTGGATATTTAAATTAAACAAAAAAACACTCACATATGTGAGTGTTTTTTTGTTTAATTTCTGTTTTTAATTTGATTTGAAATTTTTGTGAGGAATTCGGGTAGAGTCATTTGTATTTTTTCGGTGCGGGTTTCTATAGTTAGAATGCCTGATTCAATTTCTTTGTCTCCGATGACGATGATGTATGGAGTCTTGCCAGCTTTAGCTACGTGGATTCTTTTGCCAAGGCTATCCTTTTTATCAAATATTTCTGTGCGGATTTCTTGTGTTTTCAGTGATGCATATATAGTATTTGCATACTCGTTATGCTTTTCTTCAAGCACTGGTATAATTGCAACTTGTGTAGGTGAGAGCCATACAGGAAATTCTCCGGCAAGGTGCTCAATAAGGGTAGACATAAAGCGCTCGATAGATCCCATGATTGCAGCATGAATCATTACCACTTGTTCTTTCTCGCCCTTTTCATTTGTACAAGTAAGTCCAAAATTCTTTGGCTGATTGAAGTCGAGCTGGATTGTCGCTACTTGGAGCACGCGACCAATAGAATCTTTTGAAATGAAATCTATCTTTGGTCCATAGAATGCTGCTTCACCGATACCATCAATCCACTGTACGCCTTTACCTTTCATTAGGTTTTCTAATGCATTTTCTGCTTTTGTCCATACTTCACTTCCGCCAAGATATTTTTCTGGAGTCTGCGGGTCGTGGCGAGAGAAGCGCACTTGGAGATTGAATCCAAATGTTCCGTAAAATTTCTCAACAATATCCCAGACTGCGAGTGCTTCATTTTCTATTTGATTTTCTCGGCAGAATACGTGGGCATCGTCTTGAGTAATTGAAAGGACGCGTGATAATCCGGAAAGTTCTCCAGACTGTTCGTCGCGATATACCATTGTTGTTTCTGCATAGCGCTGTGGCATATCACGATAGCTTCTTGGTTCTGCGTCGAATATCTGTGTATGGTGCGGGCAATTCATAGGCTTCATTGCGTAGAGGTGGTCTTCACGAGTGTTAATCTTGAAAAGATCATCGGCATATTTTGCCCAGTGCCCACTTGTTTCGTATAATTCCTTTTTTGTAATATGAGGGATACAAACTTTCTGGTATCCATATGATTTACGGAGTTCCCATACATAATCATTGAGTAATTCACGGATGATAGTTCCGCGTGGTGTCCAAAGGGGGAGCCCTGCACCAACGAGGTCAGAGAAAACAAAGAGCCCCATTTCTTTTCCAATTTTACGATGGTCACGCTTTTTCGCTTCTTCTATTTGGAATTTGTATTCCTTTAACTTTTCATTACTTTCAAACGCAAGGCCATAAATACGAGTTAGCATTTTATTCTTTTCATCCCCACGCCAGTATGCACCAGCTACACGCTCGAGTTTCCAGCTACCTTTTGCTATTTCTTTTGCTGGGTTTTCTGCATGTCCTCCACGACACAGATCTGTAAATCCTCCACAAGTATAGAGTGTAATTGTTTCGCCACGGTCCACAATTTCATTAATAAGTTCTTCTTTGTATTGATTACCAGAAAATTCTTTAAGTGCTTCTTCTTTTGAGGCTTCTCTATGAGTAAACTCTGTCCATGCACTTAGATTTTTTTGCATTGTTTTTTCAAGTTTTGATAAATCATCATTACTTAATTTTTCATCATTAAAATCAATATCATAATAAAAGCCATTATCTACGGCTGGTCCTAGAGTTAATTTTGAATTAGGGTAATGCTCAAGCACAGCTTGTGCTAAGAGGTGAGCAAGTGTGTGGCGAATATGAGCCAATTTTTCATTGTTTTCCATAGAAATATCATATCATAAAAGGCTTATTTTGTAAGGTTTTTGCTTTCTTGACTTATATTGTATTATGTGATATTATTTTAGGCAAACAGGTTTGAACATTTCGTTCTTTAAAATCCCTGCAAAATCTAATTACACATAATAGTGAAACCACATTTTAACTACTTCACTTCTGGTATAGTTCCAAAAGTGATTGATTCTAAGATTCATATCTTAGTTACTGATTATTTTGATTCCTCGGATCATAAACAGAAAATGGAAATTCGTATTCCAGGAGGAACAGTTCAGATTGTCGATATTTTAAAAGGATTTCAAAAGGTATCTCCTAAATTAAAATTATCGAATGATAAAAAGATATGGATTGAACAACAAATTAAAGATATTTCTAGCTCTTATGTTTATACGGTAAAGTATATGCCGGCTAATACAAACAGAGAAAAGAAAGAAATTCGTGATATCTTTGAAAAAGCTTTAGAAGAAATTGCCGATTCTGTTGATTCACTTTGTTTAAGTGACCAAGAAATAAGAATGATTGAAAGGTCATGCAAAAGAGCAACGCTTGAACGCGAATTACTCGAAGAATGTGCTACTGCTGAATTTTCTGAGGAATTTGAATGTGATTGTATTGTTCGTAATGAAAAACATTTTCAATATCCATATTTAATTTTAAAATCTGATACACCAGATGAATATACAGGATCTTCAGATCCTGATGTTAAAAAAAGTTATTTTATGGATTTAGAAAAGTTATGTAATGAATTGTACTTACCACATAGGCCGTTTTTGCGAAACGCCATAAATAAATGGTCTTTTGTCTTAGAGCATGAAGAAGGCAATCAAAAATTAATTGATCAAATAAATAGATGTTTGCAACCAAATTAAAAAATAATCAAGGCACGGACTATACAATAGTACCGGCCTTTTTTATTTGCATTTTTAGCTAAAATCAGTATACTCATATATATGGTAATACGAATGCGACATACACGTTCTCATACAGGGAATCGCCGTTCACATCAGGTTTGGAAAAGTGCAAACTTTTCAGCATGTTCAAACTGTGGCGAACCTCGTAAAACACATACTGTTTGTACAGCTTGTGGATTTTACCGAGGACGTAAAGTTCTTGATGTAGTCAAGAAAGTTGAAAAAAAACAAGCTAAGAAGAAGTAATAGTTGTTTGTTTTTTGCTCATAGGTTTTGGTTTACCAAGCCTACATGCAAAAAATAAACAGCAAAGCTATATATGGCAAACAGGCACCTTTCAAGATCAATTGTTCTTCAAACACTCTTTGAGTGGGATTTCGCTGTGTCTAAGGACCTTGGTGATGAAGAAGAAATGCTTGCTCGTAATATTGAAGAATTTGGTCCTGGCCTTGATGATGAAGCTTTTATGAAAGAGCTTTTTTCTGGTGTTGTAAAAAAGAAATCTATTATAGATGAAATTATAGAAAAAGCAGCTCCAGATTGGCCAATAGAAAAGATATCTCTTGTAGATCGTAATATTCTTCGTATGGGTTTGTATGAACTATTGTTTGCTGATCGTTCTGAAGTCCCACCAAAGGTTGCAATAAATGAATCTATAGAACTTGCTAAGAAATTTGGTGGTGAAAATTCAAGTCGTTTTGTAAATGGAGTTCTTGGTGCTGTTTATAAAGAAATTGGTGAACCAGGTAAAGATGAAAAAAGTAAAAAGAAAATTAATCCAAAATTTTTAGAAACAGATCCAAATAAATTTCCAATAGAGAAAAAGGCTGGAGCTGTAGTATATGCACGCCATGAAGGTGAAATTTATTTTGCTTTTGTTCATGATGTTTTTGGTTACTGGACTCTTTCAAAAGGAGGGATTGAAGAAGGAGAGAATGAAGAAGAAGGTGCTATTCGTGAAATCAAAGAAGAAATGGGTCTTGATATGAAGATTAAAGAATTGCTTGGACGCAATGAATACATTGCTTCTCATCCAGAGAAAGGTAAAATTCGTAAACAAGTTGTGTTTTTCTTGGGTGAATCTCCATATACTGAAATCATTCTTGAGAAAGGAACTGGTGGTCTTGATGATGCAAGATGGTTTCCACTTCGTGAAGTTCCAGAGCTACGCATGTATGAAAACATGATTCCTTTATTACAAAAAGCTATTGAAATACTGACTAAAGAATAAAATGATTGATTTTGCAAAATTTGAACAAAGTGTAGGAATAGTTTTTAAAGATAAAAAGCTTCTTGAGCAAGCTTTTATTCACCGTTCATATATTAATGAAACAAGTGGCAATAAATTATCTCATAATGAGCGTCTAGAATTTCTTGGAGATGCGGTGTTAGAACTTGTTGTGACTGATTTTTTATATAAGAAATATCCTGGTTGTGATGAAGGTGAACTTACTGCTTATCGTAGTGCATTAGTTAATGCAAATATCGTTGGTGAAGTAGCCGCTGAAATAAATATGAATGAATATTTACTTCTTTCAAAAGGTGAATCAAAAGATACAGGTAAAGCACGTACATATATATTAGCAAATACTTATGAGGCTTATGTAGGTGCGTTGTATTTAGATCAAGGTTATGATTTTGCTGAGTCTTTTATTTCAAAAACTCTTCTTATTAAAATTGAAAAAATTGTAAAACAAAAACTTTGGCGTGATGCAAAAAGTTTAGTTCAAGAGAAAGCTCAAGAGTATGTAGGTTTAACTCCGTCATACAAAGTACTACACGAAGCAGGTCCTGATCATGATAAGCATTTTACTATAGGAATATTTTTTGGTAATGATCGTATCGCTGAAGGTAAAGGAAAAAGTAAACAAGAAGCAGAGCAAGTTGCCGCACGTAATGCATTAGAAAATAAAGGTTGGCTTGATTAATTATGTATTTAAAGAGCATTAAATTCTCATCTTTTCAATCATTCGGGAAAAAAACATCCCTTTCTTTTAATACCCCAATTACTTCTATTGTAGGGCCAAACGGTTCTGGGAAATCAAATATTGTAGAATCTATACGTTTTGTACTTGGTGAACAATCTATGAAATCACTCCGCGGAAAGGGTGGCGTGGATTTGATATTTAAAGGTTCAAAATCAATGAGTAGCGCTAATCGCGCTTCAGTGTCTATAACTTTTGATAATAGTAAAAAGATTTTTGCTTTTACAAACAGTGGGCTTGGTGTGTCTCTTGATTATGATGAAGTTACAATTTCTAGAACTGTTTTTGCTGATGGTGGTAATAAATATAGTATTAATAATACCGAGGTTCGCTTAAAAGATGTTATTGATTTACTTGCTTCTGTAAATATTGGTGCTTCTGGGCATCATATTATTTCTCAGGGTGAAGCTGACCGTGTGCTTAATGCGAGCTCGAAAGATCGCCGTGCAATGATTGAAGATGCACTTGGTTTAAAGATATATCAATACAGAATCAAAGAAAGTGAACGCAAATTAGAAAAAACACTTATCAATGTAAAGGAGGTTCAATCTTTACGTCGTGAAATTGCACCTCATATGGTGTTTTTGAAAAAGCAGGTAGAAAAGATTGAGAAATCTGAAATGCTTCGTGATGAATTAAAATCTTTATATAAAGAATATATTTCAAATGAGTCTTCTTACATTAGCATTGAAACAAAACGCTTAACACACCAGAGAAGGATTCTTGATGAGAATTTATTATCTATTGAAGATAGAATATCAAAAATTGAAGAACAAAAATCTAATAAAGATAATTCAGATAGTGTTTTTCTTATTGAAATTAAAAATAAAGAAAAAGAGCTTTTTGATATTAGAAGTTTTAGAGATGAACTAGCTCGTAAACTTGGGCGTATAGAGGGGATTGTTGAAGGTTTAGAAAGACAAATAAATAAACAAAATCAAAACGTAGAAAGGATCATTCCACAAAGTGAATGGCAAAATCTTATTTCTGAAATAGAAAATAATATTGAAAAAGCATTAATACTTAATGATGTTTCAGAAATTTTTAGTATATTAAAATCTATGAAAGATCGTATCGTTTTTTTGAAATCTTCACCAAATCAGAATCATAATGAAGTTTCTGTTGGTTTAGAAAATGAACTTAACGAAATGAAAAATGCTAAATCTTCTATAGTTTATGAAATGGAAAGTATAAATAATAACGAAAAAAGTATATTAAATTCTATTTTTGAATTGCGTAATAAAGAAAATGAACTACAAAACTCTTCTCGTGACAATGAAAAGGTTTTATATGAATTAATGAGTAAAAAGAATGAAATAAATAGTAGTATGCATTCTTTGCGTTTTGAAGAAGAAAAATTAACATTGATAAAAAATAATTTTGATATAGAACTTGGCGAAGCTGGTTCATTGATTGGTATGGCTGTTATGAGTTATGTTCAGAATCAAAATATGGATTTGGTTGTTGATAGAATTTCACAAGAAGATAAAAAAAGAAAAATAGAAAGAATAAAAATTAAACTCGAGGATGCTGGGTTAAGTAATAGTGCTGATGTGATGCGTGAGTATTCTGAAACAGTAGAGCGTGATACTTTCCTTGCTCGTGAAGTTGAAGATTTAAGTAAAAGCGTAGACTCTCTAAAGATTTTAATTCAAGATTTAAAAGATACTTTAGATAAAGAATTTAAGGCCGGTATAGATAAAATAAATAATCAACTTAACGAATGTTTCTCATTGAGGTTTGGTGGAGGTAGTGCTACGGTTGCTGTTGAAGTTGACAATAAAAATATTAAAAAAACTGAGGGGGATGAATTTGAAGAAGAAAAGATTGATGATGAATCTCTACCTTTAGAAAGAGGCGTTGAGATTAATGTATCTTTGCCACATAAAAAAGTTAAGGATTTACATATGCTCTCAGGAGGGGAGCGTTCACTTACTTCTATTGCATTACTTTTTGCAATGTCTCAAGTAAATCCACCACCGTTCTTAGTACTTGATGAAACCGACGCCGCACTCGATGAAGCAAATTCTCGTAAGTATGGAAACATGCTTGAAAATCTTTCAAAATATTCACAACTCATAGTAGTAACTCACAATCGTGAGACTATGTCGCGGGCACAAGTGCTTTATGGTGTTACTATGGACGCTTTGGGTGCTTCAAAATTGCTTTCTATACGACTTGAAGATGCAAGTATTTACGCAAAATAAAAATTAAAATTATAAAATACCCCTTAATTTTAAGGGGTATTTTATAATGATACTATATTGACATTATGTCAATAATATGCTAATATTATAACAAATTTAAATTCTGCTCATTGACACTGACTTTTGTTTTTATTTGTGAGATTAGACCACGAGTTGTGCCTTTTGCATGACTAGTGACTAATTTCATAAATTCTAACAAATAAAAAATTAACAAAAATGTTAACACAAAGCACCGATGACGCAATGTCATCAAAAAACAAAAAAGTAAAGGCTATTAATGATGCCTACGTGCAAACGAAAAATCAGACAACCATTCAAATTAGCAATGCTAAAAATGCCAGGCGTACACTCGACCAGCGATTGGTTAAACAATCAAAAGATCTTTACGGTACTGAGTATTACACAGTCAAAAAATCTAATGCAAAAACCATATTTTGGATTTTAGCTTTGATTTTTGCGGCAGCATTTGAAATTCCGTGGAATATTGCGGCATTCGAATTGATTGATGTAGGTAGGACTGCTACTTTGGTACTTGCAATTTCGTTTGGATTGATTATTGCTACCATTGCACATTTTGCCGGCCGTAATATTAAACGTG
>CAZMDL010000103.1:0-15448 GCA_964565285.1 uncultured Candidatus Saccharibacteria bacterium | reverse complement strand
CTTCTATACGAAGCGGGTGAGCCGATAGTGCGAGCGACAAGTCATTTTGAAGTCCTACTATACGTGACAGTTTTACTCCTTGTGCTGGTTTTAATGCGTAGCGAGTTACAGATGGACCGATGGTTACTTCGTCCATCTCTACAGAGATTCCGAAATTCATAAGTGTACGTTGGATAATGTTCATGTTCGACTTAATGTCTCCCACATTGGGTTTACCTTTATCCTTCTCAAGTAGAGTAAGTGGGGGAGGTACATAAGAGCTTTTTGTTTTGATTTTTTTTGGAATAAATTCTTCCTCTTCTTCTGGAATATCTTCTACTTTTTGAGCTCTGATTTTTTGCTCTGGAATCTCATCTTCTTCTTGTTCTTCTTCTACCAATTCTTCCTCTTCATTCTTGCTTAGCATTTCTATTTTTGGTACTTCAATTTTTGTAAAAAGTAGTGATTTTATTTTATTCCAAAAACCAATTAAGTTTGGCTTCTGGTCGAAGAGCACAATGAGTGAAATTATTAGTAATGCTCCAAGGAAAATTAATCCAGCATAAAGACCAAAAAGTTTAAGAAATGGCCATGCGATAATACCACCTAAATATCCTCCAAAAGTTATGTCATCTGATGCACCTGTACCATTTGAAGCGAGGTCCATAATAGCGAGTGTAGAGAGCAAAACAAGACTACCAAACACAGCATGCAAGCGAGCTACTTGTGGCTTACCTTTGCGCATAAAAGATACACCAACGATAACTAAAAGTATCGGTAGTAAGTAGTAACCAAGACCAAAGAAAGAATTAAAAATTTGTGAAAAAAACTTCCCAGCCAAACCAGCAGATTCAAAGAAAGATAATGTTATAAAAAGTGCCAAAGCAAGAAATACTACACCTATTACACTATGCCTTGTTTCTTCTTTTAACTCTACTTTTTTTCTTTTACTTACTGTTTTTTTGCTGGATGTATTTTTATTTTTTTTACTCTTTCTTTCGTATTCTTCATCTTCAAAATCATCTTCTTCTGTATCTCTTTTTGCCATAATATTCTTTAATTATATCATATATTTTTTTAATAAATTACTACTTCTGGTCTAATGATTTTTTTACTTGCGACCTTTAATATCAAGGTATATAATGGACAAATTAAGAGACAAGAATATTACTCCTAAGAGCTTAAAAAAGACACATGAACAATCATAAAGACATTCAAAGACAAGAAGAAAGTAATAAGACAAATACAAGTTTGTCCGATATAAAATCTTTAAATAATAAGCCTTTTTTTAATCTCGCAAACAAAAAGACAGAGAAGCTTGTCACTGCTCTTTACATGGTTACTGATTGCATGGATTCTGATGATGCTCTCAAAATGAAACTACGTTCTGTAGGTGTTGAGGTCTTGTCTTTGATGCACTCATTTGTATTAACTTCTGGTTTTGAGACTCATAAATTAGTAGAGAAAGTTGATGCGAAAATTTCTGAAATATTATCTCACTTAGAGATATCTTTAGCTATGGGTTTTGTGTCAGAAATGAATGCAGGTATCTTGAGAAAAGAATTTGTTTTTTTAAAAAATGATCTTTCTTTGTACTCATCTCCACAAACAATTCCGTCATCTTTCTGGGAAAATTCTCAAGGACATTTAAAGGACAATACTGAGCTAAAAACCACTTTGAACGTTTTAAAAAATAGTTGGTCAAAACCTATGGTTAAGTCTGAAACTCATAATGTCCTTTTACCTAAAAAAGAAAATAAGAACGAAAGACCAGAACGTATAATTGAAATTATAAAAGACAAAAAACAGGTTTCCATAAAGGACATATCTGCATCATTTACAGACTGTTCAGAGAAGACTATTCAGCGTGAATTAAACGACTTAGTTTCTAAAGGACAAGTCAAAAAAACAGGGGAGAAAAGATGGAGTAGATATCAGTTAGTATAGTGTGTAGATTTTTTACTTATTAACACATTTTATCTAAAATTATTTTCATTAATCTTTAGTTATTTTTAAACATAAAAAAATTGTAGTTTTCCCCAGTTTTCCTTTGTTTTATTTGCTTAATTAATCCTTAAACATATATAATGTATTTACGTGCTAGTGCTGGCATTTTTTGTCAGAATATGCTAGTATGTAGTGTGCCTTATTTGTGGGTTTTTAATCCATTTATAAGGGGCAAAGATCATTGAAAACAGAATACCGTGAATTGTTGA
This sequence comes from uncultured Candidatus Saccharibacteria bacterium, assembly GCA_964565285.1. GTDB lineage: Bacteria > Patescibacteriota > Minisyncoccia > Phycocordibacterales > UBA9973 > UBA8515. The sequence continues at coordinate 13,253 of CAZMDL010000103.1, read as the reverse complement.
TTCCGAATATTTTCACGGCTCGTATTTATTTTATTTTTAGTAAATTAAATACATGTTTATCAGTGTTCTGGTTTATGAGAATGATGTTAAATTTTTGATAGAGATTTTTATGTCATTCGAGTAGCCACTTAAATTCAAAACCTAATTCACTTTTATTTTTTATATCTTGAAGATAGAGCTCGATAGAAAAATATTTAGTGATTGGTCTGCTAAAAAGTTTTTACAAGATGGTGCCCACGATAGAGGGGCATCATCCTAAAAATATTTTTAGCGAAAATGTTCACATCGTGCTAGTGTTTGCACTTCATAATAAATGAGGGCAACGTCGAAACTAGCGTAACCCTGTGAATGTTTATAAATAAATTATGTTAAAAATTAATTCTAAGAAAATCGTTGGCTTGCTTATGGCATTTGCTTTCGTATTTGCTGCTTCAGCAAACGCGTTAACAACTACAACTGCAATGAAGATCTCAAAGACTTCTTCAAAAGCTGACGTTATGTGGATTCAGGAAGCATTGAACACATTTGTTGGTACTACTCTTGCTGTAGACGGTAAGTATGGTCCTAAAACAACTGCTGCAATCAAAGCTTTCCAAGTAGCAAATCCTTCATCAGGTATTGCTGATGGTATCGCTGGAAAGAAGACACTAGCTGCTCTTAATGCACGTGTTGCAGGTGGCGCTAGTTCAACAACAAACAACGGTACAACAGTAGCTACTGGTACAGGAGTAAACGTTGCACTTTCTGCAGATAACACTGCAAGTTCAACTCTTACAGCTGGTAGTGCTTTCAATACTGTTTTGAAATTTAATGTTTCAAACGCTACATCATCTTCTGTAAACGTTACAAGTGTTAAGGTTACAAAATTTGGTAACCTAGGTAATACTCTAGTAACAGGTGTTGCAGTATTTGATGGTAACGGTGTGCGCCATGGTAACGTTGTTACAACTCTTGGTGCAGACGGTGTTGCTACTATTGGTTTATCAGCTGATCCTATTATGGTTTCTGCTGGTCAATCAATGCCTGTATCTATCAAGGTAAACCTTGATTCAAGTGCAGCAGTTAGTTTTGGTATGAAGATTGCTTCAGCATCAGACATTACACTATCAACTGGTTCAGTTGGTGGAACATTCCCACTTATGGGTAATCAAATGTTTGTAGAACAATCATCATCTCTTGCAACTGTTACTCTTGATGTACAGGCGGTAAATGCATCTGGTACTACTGGTAATGCAGATGGAACTTCTTCATATGAAGTTACAAAGTTCCGTGTTGCTGAAACTTCATCAAATGAAGCTGTAAATCTTAAGAGTCTAACTCTTTGGAATAACGGTAATGCTGCTGATACAGATTTAAAGAACATACAACTTGTTGATCAAACTGGTACTGTAGTTGCTACAGCAGAAATGATGAATAAGTATGTAAAGTTTAATCTTGCAACTCCTTATGTTATTTCAAAAGGACAAACAAAAGATTTCACTGTTCGTGCTACATTCGTAAATGGTGCTTCACGTACTGCTCAATTCGTTGTATACGATAACTATGATCTAGTTGTTAATGGAGCAATTTCAGGTACTTCAATGCTTGCTAGTGCTGCTTGTGGTGTAGATTCTACATTCCCAATCGGTGATACAACTTCAACTTACAACAAAGTAACAATCGGTTCAGGATCACTTATCTTCAACCGTGCAACAGATTCATCTGCTTCAGCAGTTGTTCCTGGTGCAAACGATGTTGTTCTTGCTAAGTACAACGTTAAGCCAGTTGGTGAAAACGTAGAACTACGTGCTATCTCATTTGGTCTTGACCAAAATACAGGTTCAGTAAATCTTACTGGTACAGTATTTGTTAAGGTAAATGGTTCAGTTGTTTACTCAGCTGCTGCAAATACTACAAACTTTGCTGCTGATGGTACTGTTGCTTCTCGTTCATTGTCTTCATACCCTGTTCTTACAGCTGGTATGGATAATACAATCGAAGTTTCAGCTTCAATTTCTTCATCTGCTACAACATCTGATGCATACTTTGTAAACGACTTCGACATCACTTCAGTTAAGCGTTTGATGACAAACGACATCACTGATCCTTCAGTTTCTCCACAAGACGGTTTCAACCGTGCTGTGCAAGCTGCAGCTTTAGTTGCTGAAACATTGTCAACTCCAGTTGCTACATCAGTAGTTGCTGGTACAAACAACTTTAAACTTGCTACATTTGAATTTAATGCTCAATCTTCAGGTGAAGATGTACGCGTATCTTCAATTACTGTAACTGACACATTAGGTTCAGGATCAGATTACTCAGGTGTTTCAAACCTTGTTCTTAAGGATGCAAGTGGTAATCAAATTACTACTACAGCTTCTACATCAACAAATGCGAACACTGTAGCATTTAACTTTAGTCAACCAATCACAGTTACACGTACAAGTGCTGTATCTCTTTCACTTTACGGTGATATCCTTTCAAGTACTGGTACTTCACACACTTACAAGCTTGCAAGTGCTTCAAGTGTAACTTCAGTAGGTTTGACAACAGGTAATAGTATTACAGAAACTGGTTTCAATGGTGCTGGTCAAACAATGACAGTTGTGTCAGGTGGTACTCTAACACTTTCAACAGTGTCAGGTGCTGGTTACACTCCTTCAGTTGGACAAAATGTACTTATCAACCAAGTTGATGGTACATACCTAGCTGGTCGTTTCACTTCACAATATGAAGGTCAAAAGATTACATCTTTGACTCTTGAAGCTGCTGGTACATCATTGAACAGTAATAACATTAAGAATATCCGTTTGTACGCTCAGAATGGTACAGGTGCTCTACTTGGAACTACAACTCCATTCCAGACAATTGCACAATTCTCAGCTTGTTCTTCAAACGTTTGTTCTTACACATTCACTTCAAATGACAACATCCTTCCTATGACTATTGAACCTGGTACTCCAGTAACAATGTTCGTAAAGGCTGACATTCAAGGTGAAAATACTGCAAAACTTGGTGACGACTTCTACTTCCGTTTGCAAAACGGTGCTGACGTTGTAGCTAAGGGTTCAGTTACTCAGACAACAACAACAGAAAGTGGAAACTTTAGTGATTCTGCAACAGCAAAATCATACATCTCTCCTTTCTCTGTAATGGCTTCTGATGTTTACCCAACAAGTGGTTCAACTACACTTTCATCTGTAGGTGCAGGTACAGTTCTTGGACGCTTTAAGGTTACAAACAATGGCTCAGCTCAAGTAACACTTACAAATGCTAAGTTTACTGATTCTGGTGCTCACACTGGTACAGCTGCTCGTTATACAGTTTACGCTTCAAGTGAAAACTCAAATGACTACACAGCTAACAGTCTAGAAGCAAGTTCAACAGACTCTGTAGATTTCGGTTCTCTAACTTCAACAATAACAATTAACGGTGGATCATATCGTTACATTACAGTTGCAATTACAACTGTAACAAGTGTTGCTGCTGGAGATACATTCAGTCTATCAATAGCATCACTTGGTGATCTTAAGTACTCAGTTACTGAAGCAAACCTTGGTTACGATGCTGAACAAGATGGTGATATCACAGGTACAATCACAGGATTGTATGTAGATGGTAAGCCAGCTCTTGGAGTAATCCAAAAGCAATAATTGTTGCTATAGCTGATAGTTTAACGAAACTATAAATCGTAACAAAAACACCCCACTTGTGGGGTGTTTTTGTTTGTGCTTTAATGGAATATATGAAAGAAAAAAAGATGAAAATTGTATTATTTGTTTTGATTGGTCTTGTTATACTTACTTTTGTGTTTTTTGTTACAAAAAATAAAGCTAGTGCCCCTGAAAAATTAGTAGTAAATACTAATTCAGATTATTTTCAAGAGAAAGATAAAGAAGTTAAAAATTCTAATCCTAAACCTTTAAGTGATTACATTGTACTTATTGAAAAGAGTATGAATGATAAAAACTATACAAAGGCAAAGGATGATATAGAAAAAGGTTTAATTTTATATCCTGCATCACCTGTTTTATTGAAAGATTATGTTCTTATTCTTTCGATAATGCATGAAAATAAAAAAGCTATTGTTTATTCAGATAAATTAATAGCAACTGATCCGGCTAATTATTATTATTGGAAATTAAAAATACAGATAGTTCGTAGTAATGTGATTGAATATTCAGCAGAGCAAAAATCTGAAGTTCAAAAGCTTTATGATGATGCACTCTTGGCTACAAATAATAATATTGAAATAATTAGTGCTTATGCTGTTTTTGCTGAAGATTTTCTTTCTAAACAAAAAGCTATTGAATTGTGGAAATTAGCTCAGAAAATAAATCCTATTGGTTCAGGTTCATATCAAATAATTATAGATCGTCTTTCTAAATAACTCCTAAACAAACCGCATACAGAAATGTATGCGGTTTGTTCGTTTGTGCTTATTTGTTATCATATAGTATATGACTCAAAGAGAAGCACTTGATATTTTAAAGACTGGTGCAAATGTTTTTCTTACTGGAGAGCCTGGAAGTGGAAAGACTCATACTGTTAATGAATATGTAAAATACTTAAAATCTTCTAAGGTAGAGATTGCTATTACTGCTTCCACGGGAATTGCTGCTACGCATATTGGTGGAATGACCATTCATTCATGGAGTGGAATCGGAATAAAGAAAAATCTTTCTATGTATGAAATAGATAAAATTGCTTCTACTGAAAGAATTGCAAAAAGAATTGCTCAGACAAAAGTACTCATTATTGATGAAATATCCATGCTTGATGCTGGTACTCTTGATAGTGTAGAGCGTGTGTGTAGAGCTGTTCGTCAGAATGAAGATCCTTTTGGTGGTATGCAAGTTGTATTTGTTGGAGACTTTTTTCAGCTTCCACCGATTTCAAAAAGTGGTGAGCCTGAAGCACAGTTTGCTTTTCTTTCTTTGGCTTGGCATGCAGCTAAGCCTATAGTTTGCTATTTGAGTGAACAGCACCGCCAAGAAGACAAGGTGTTTTTAGAAATTCTTTCTTCTTTACGTCGCAATGAGATAAATGACAAACATCGTAAGTATCTAAATAATAGAATTGAAGAAATCTTTGAAGATCAGGATTTTAATATGACAAAACTTTTTTCTCATAATGTAGATGTAGATAAAATTAATCATATTGAATTAAGTAAAATTGAAGGTGAATCAGAAAAGTTTTATACATCATCTTCTGGGCGTGATTTGCTTGTGGAAGCATTAAAGCGTGGATGCCTTTCTCCTGAAATACTTGAACTTAAGATTGGTGCTTGTGTAATGTTTACAAAAAATAATTCAAATGAGGGTTATGTAAATGGAACAATAGGTGAGGTGGTGGGCTTTTCTGAATACAATAAATATCCAATTGTTAAATTAAAAAATGGTAAAAGAATTGAAGTCGGTCCTGCTGATTGGAGTATTGATGATAATGGTAAAATTCTTGCAAATATAAATCAAATACCACTTCGCCTTGCTTGGGCTATGACAGTTCACAAAAGCCAAGGCATGTCGCTTGATTCTGCGTTTATTGATCTGCGTGATGCTTTTGTGGAAGGTCAAGGTTATGTGGCTCTTTCTCGAGTACGTACTCTTGATGGTTTGTATTTAGCTGGTTATAATGAGCAATCATTAAAAGTGCATCCTGAGGTTCTGTCTTGTGATGAAGATTTTCGTAATGAATCCAAAGAAGCAAGTGTGGCATTTTCAAAATTATCAAAAACTGAACTTTCTAAAATGCAGAGCAATTTTATCCTTGCTGTGGGGGGGACGGCAAAAGCTGTAAAAGTTCCTACTACATTTATAACTCGCGATTTTTTAAATCAAGGTAAAACAATAGAAGAGATTGCCGAAGCTCGAAATATTACCGTGGGTACTGTACTTTCTCATGTTGAAGAAATAATTTCAGAATTTCCCGAAACTGTTATTAGTCATATTCGCCCTTCTAAAAAGCATATTGATTTAGTAAAAAAGCATCATAAAAAAAGTGAAGGGAAGCTTACATATATAAAGTATCAATTAGAGCAAGAAGGTTATGAATTGAGCTATGAAGCTATAAGAATTGCTCGTTTATTCTTACATTAATTTGTGATATAATTGAATATATGTTCAGTAAACATTCATTCAAAGTAATTATAGGTTTTTGTGGAATGATTGTACTCGGGCTTTTATGCCTTGTGTTTATAAATAATCTCAAATAATATAGGTTTGACAAAATGGTATATTCTGATAATATACACACATACGCTGTAGACAGAAGGCAACGCTATATTTAGCAATAAGCCCTTCCGAGGTGAAAACAATGTGTTTTCTCTACGCGGCCAAACGGTCGATTTTTTATTTATATTTCTTAAAGAAATATGGCAATTACAAAAAACAAAAAAATAGAACTAGTTGAAGGGGTAACTCTTTCTACAAAGAATGCGAATAGCATGGTATTTGTAAAGTTCGACAAGCTCAAGGTTGCTGATGTAAACGCGCTACGTCGTGGTTTGCAAAAAGAAAACATTGGTTATGTTGTTACAAAGAAAACACTTCTTCGAAGAGTTCTAAACACAAAAGGTATCGAAGGCGAAATGCCAGAAATGCCTGGTCAGATAGCTATGGCTTATGGTGAAGATTTACTTAGTCCTGCTCGTGAAATTTTTAATTTTCACAAAGGTCATAAAGATACAATCGAAATCGTAGGTGGAGTGTTTGATGGTAAGTATATGAGTGCAAGTGAAATGATGGAAATCGCAACCATTCCTGGTCGTGAAGTACTTCTTTCAAAGATTGCATTCTTGCTTCAATCGCCAATGCAACGTCTTGCTATTGCGGTAAACGCTGTGGCAGGTCAGAAAGCATAAAGATTGTTTTATTAAAATTTAAATTTAAAATTATATGTCAAAATTTGATTCATTTCTAGCTGATCTCGAAAGTGCATCAGTTCTAGAATTAAATACGCTTGTAAAAGCAATTGAAGAAAAGTTCGGAGTTTCAGCAGCTGCAGTAGCAAGTGCTGGTCCAGCAGCTGGTGCATCTGAAGGTGCAGAAGCAAAAGATTCTTTCACAGTAGAACTTACATCTGCAGGTGAACAAAAAATCGCAGTTATGAAAGTAGTTAAAGAAGTTCTTGCTCTTGGATTAAAAGAAGCTAAGGACTTAGTAGATGGTGCTCCTTCTGTTATTAAAGAAGGCGTAAAGAAAGAAGAAGCAGAAGATCTTAAAAAGAAGATTGAAGAAGCTGGAGGTAAGGTAACTCTTAAATAATTAAAATTATTTTAACAAAAAACACCCCTTAAATGGGGTGTTTTTTTTGTTTTTTATGTATAAATAAGTTTTCCCCAGTTTTATATTACGATTTTATTTGTATTAAGTATAATTTAATTATATGTCAAGAAAAAGTATTTTTTCTGTAATTTACTTTTTATTATTAGTAATTTTTACTCCGTTTTATTTTGTATCGGCATCGACCGATATTAGTAGTGATATTTCTCAAAACACCACTTGGGTCAAAAGTGGTAGCCCGTATATTATAAAAAATGATATCTCTATAATAGATGGAGCTACTCTTACCATTGAATCAGGTACTGTAATAAAGTTTGATTATACGACTGAGCTATCTGTGTATGGGGCTTTAGATGCACAAGGTAGTGGCGAAGAACCAATTATTTTTACAAGTATCGCTGATGATTCATTTGGTGGAGACACAAACAGTGGCGATGGTTTAGATTTAGATCCAAACGTGGGGGATTGGTTTGGTGTATCATTTTATAATAATGCTACATCTTCAAATATTAAAAATACAAAAATGTATTTTTCTTATTGGAATATAATAAACCAAGGTTCAAAAATAAATATAGAAAATTCAGTTTTTAAAAACATGAATCGTTTCTTACTTTCAATAGAAGGGAACAACAATATTAAAGATACTTCTTTGGAAAACATTTCTGATTCAGCCATCCTTTCTTATGTATCAAGTAAGATATTTGCTGATGGTTTGAATATATCTAATATTCTTGCTTATGGTAAATTTGCGGATATTTTTCAAGATTCTTCTTTAGTACTCAATAATTCAAATATTACTGGAGTAGATACAGCTTCAGGTTTGCGCGTGTTTGAAGGTTCAGATTTGGATATGGATAGTTCTATTATCTCAGGTTTTGATAAAGGGATTACGGATTATGGAAGCGGTGATTATGGGCCAGATTCTTTAAAGATTACAAATAGCCAAATAAAAAATAATAAATTTGGTTTATCGTTTTATGATGGGGATACGGTTCTATCTGTTTATAAGAATAATATTTCTGGGAATTCTGTTTATGGTGCACAGTCTTATTCTGGTGTAAACATAAATTTAAAAAATAATTTTTGGGGTGATGTAAGTGGACCAAAGAATAATATAAGTAATGTAAATGGTTTAGGTAATGAAGTTTATTTTCCTTCAAGTAGTAATACTATAACTTTTAAACCCTGGCTTAATTCATGGCCAAGTGAAATTGTTTGTTGTTCTAGTGTGATATTTGTTCCTGGTTTTGAGGGTAGTAGATTGTATGAAAAAAATGCTAAGGGAAAATTGAATCAAAGATGGGAAGCAGGTATTGCAAGTTTAACTGATGTAAAATCTCTTTTCTTAAATAATGATGGTAGTTCTGTAAAAGATAATATTGTGACTAAAGATATAATTGAACAAACAAATTATAATCTCCCAGATAGTATAAATTTAAAACTATATAAATCTGTTTCAGATCTGTTTCGTTCTCAAAAGACCCAAGGTTCTATTAATGATTTTTATCAGTATTCTTACGATTGGCGTTCAGATGTTTCTGATATATCTAATAATGGAACTATGACAGATACTGGTGTTGTTAAATTAAAAGATAAAATTGTGTCCATGTCACAAAATTCTATTACTGGTAAGGTTACTTTGATTGGTCATAGTAATGGAGGGTTGATTATAAAAAAAGTTATAGCTTTATTAAAGGATAATAATCAAAGTGATTTGGTTGATAGAGTAATACTCGTCGCTTCACCTCAGCTTGGTACACCAGCTACTGTGGGCTCATTGCTTCATGGTGATGATTTGTCTGTAGGTTATAATTTTGTTTTAGATCCTGTCACCGGGCGTTCTTGGGCTCAAAATATGCCAGGAGCTTACGGCTTACTCCCTTCAGAAAAGTTATATAATAAAATTGGATCTTTTATAAATTTTGGAAATTCTGTTGATAATGGTTGGTATAATTTATATGGAGATAATTTGGATTATAATGAGCAACTTGGTTTTTTAACCGGAGCTGATGATAGTAGAAATCAACCCAAAGATAGAGATTTAATAAATCCTTTGAAATTAAATCCAAGTTTAATTTCAAAGTCTATAAATTTGCACGATTCTATAGATGATTTGAATTTTCCAGCAGATATGGAAGTTGATGAAATTGCTGGTATCGGTAAATATACAGTAAAAGGATACGATTATTTCAATACATTAAATGGTTATGGTTCTTTACAGCATAAACCTTATCTTACTTGTGGTGGTGATGGAACAGTGATTGCTGAAAGTGCTGTAGATGTAAATAAAAATCCATATTATTTAAATCTTTTTAGTTATGGTAAGGATACTGGTAATAAATTTAAACATTCAGATATTTTTGAGAACCCTGAGTTAATTAAATTGATTTCTAATTTAATTACCAATGGAAATGAAAATACTCCTCATATTACAAAAATTATTCCTGATATGACAAATTGTCGTTTTAAAATTTTTGGAATGTTTTCACCTGTAGATATTGATGTGTATGATAGTCAAGGAAGACATGTGGGAGTAAATAAAGATAAATCTACTTCAGCTTTTAAAGTATTTGACACAGAAATTCCAGGCAGTGAGTTTTTCATGGAAGGTGATAAAAAATTTGCGATTGTTCCAGATGATGGAAATTATATTGTGAAGCTCGATGGTACTGGTACAGGGTTATATACATTAACTGTTACAACTCAAGAAGATGGCGATAATGTAGATGAGATAAGTTTTTCAGATTTACCAACTACTACAAATTTGAAAGGGCAGATTGCTATTGATACATCAAGTAATGATGAACCTGTATTGAATGTGGATACCGATGGTGATGGCACTTTTGAACAGCAATTATCTCCAAATAATGGAGCGAGCCCACTCTCATATTTAGAAGTTGTACGTGCTACAATATTAGAGTTGGACCTGTCTAAGAAATTAGAGAAATCTCTTCTTTCTCAACTAGATAAAATAATCAATTTAGTAAAGAAAAATAAGATTGATAAAGCTACAGAGAAAATACAAAAATTCTTAAAGAGGCTAGATACAGGGCATAAGGTAATAAAGGAAATGTCGCAAGGTGAGCGTGATGATTTAACAGATAAGATTAATCAGTTTTTAAATAATTTGTAATATGAAGAAAATAATTTTTTTTGAAGTATTAGTTTTTCTCTTACCGGTAGTTTTTTTAAAGAATAAAATTATTGTGGATTTACTTTTAGGTTTTGTTTGGGTAATTCCATTAGTTGTGTTTTCTTTAATTTATTATAGAAAAAAAAGTTCTATGCTTTTTAAAATTATTCAATGGATATGTTTATTTGTTGGTATTTTCTATGGATTAATTTTATTAGCTTTTGTGTCTGGGGATGCTTTTCGTATATTGTAATTCTTACTAAAAAACACCCCTTTTTAGGGGTGTTTTTTAGTTTTGACAAAATTACTTTTTATGCTAGATTTATACAAAATTCACATTATAAATAAATACGCAAATGAAAAAAAGAATCCTTATTTCAGTAACAGACAAAGCTGGACTTGAAAAATTCAAAAGATTAACTGACACTGGAGAATGGGAAATTATTTCCACCGGTGGAACTTTAACAAAATTAAAGGAATTTGGTATTCCTTGTATTTCAATTGAATCCGTAACCGGATTCCCTGAGATGATGGGTGGCCGGTTAAAAACATTAGACCCAAAAATATTTGGTGGCATATTGGCTGACAGGTCAAATGAAAGCCACATGAAGGATCTTGAAAAACATAGTATTTGTCCGATAGATATGGTTGTGGTAAATCTTTATGATTTTGAAGGTAATCCAGATATCGAACAGATTGATATTGGAGGACCGTCTTTACTTCGTGCAGCGGCTAAAAATGGCTTGTATGTTGTACCTTTATTGGACCCTGATAAATATGATTTTGTTATTGAACAAATCGAACAATCGGGTGACGTTGATATACAAACCAGAAAGGACCTTGTTGTTGAAGTGTTTGATCATACTAGCAAATATGATTATAATATCTGGGATTGGATGTATGATCAGGATTCAGATAATCAGGCTTTTTTAAGTCCTAAGATTAATTCACATTAAAATTCATTTATTTTTAAAAATTCATCTAAGCTATGCTTAGGGGAATTTCTATTTTTATGGGGGTTGAAAGGCTTGGGGGGATGGAGTATACTAAGCCTTGTATGGATACACTAGCAAAGCTTTTTGGGGGTCAGGCTCGTATTAAAATTATGAGGCTTTTCTTGCTTAATCAAGATCAGGTTTTCAGAATAGAAGATATCATAAGTCGTAGTAGAGTAATGCGTGCCGGTACTCGTCGTGAATTGAATGCTCTCATGGGTATGGGTTTTGTAAAACAAAAATTAATTACCGAGGAAGGTGTGCGTGGTGCAAAGAAAAAAATTCCTGTTTGGTTTTTAAATATGAATTTTTCTTATGTGAATCAAATTAAAGATTTACTTGTAGATCCAAATTTACTTTTACAAGAAGATTTAAAAGATCGTTTCAAGCCAATTGGTAAAATAAAACTTCTATTAGTATCTGGTGTGTTTATCGGAGATGATAAAAGCCGCGTAGATATTATGATTGTTGGAGACAAATTAAAACGTAATGTAATTCAGCAAGTAGTAAAAGCTCTTGAAGCAGAGATAGGGAAGGAGCTTGATTATGTAGTTTTTGATACAGATGAATTTATATATCGTCTTGATATGTACGACAAGCTTGTGTCTGATATTCTTGACTTTGATCATCAGCGTCTTATTGATACTCCGGAGTTATCCACACGGGCATCGAATAAGTAGTTTATATTTGGTATAATAAAAGGGTACTCGAAAAGGTCGAAGCTTTAGAAGTACCCTTTTATTATTATTTAGCTTAATTTCTATTATGTTAATGAACACATGGGGAGAAGTATTCAGTGGATCACTCCAGAATCTCTGGTTTGGATTTGTGAGCTTCGTACCTAGTCTTATAGTTGCGGTTATTATTTTTATCGTAGGTTGGGTTGTAGGTTCTGTTGTTGGTAAAGCAATTCATCAGGTTGTTGATGCTCTTAAGATAAACAAACTTTTTGAAAGTGCAGGTGCATCAGATCTTATGAATCGTGCTGGTATGAAGTTGAATGTAGGTGGTTTCCTTGGTGGCTTAGTTAAGTGGTTTGTTATTGTTGTATTCTTAATGACATCACTTGAAATTCTTGGTCTTACTCAAGTAAATGATTTCCTACGTGAAGCAGTACTTTACTACCTACCAAAGGTTGTGATTGCAGCACTCGTACTTATCATTGCAACTGTAATTGCAGATACAATGAAGAAATTAGTTTCAGGTACAGCTCAAGCAGCAAATGTTAAATCAGCAAAAATGCTCGGTTCAATTGCTCACTATGCTATCTGGCTTTTCGCTTTCATCATAGCTCTTTCTGAGCTTGGTATCGCAGCTACATTTATGCAAATTCTTTTCACTGGTCTTATTGCTATGCTTGCTATTGCAGGTGGTCTTGCATTTGGTCTTGGTGGTAAAGATGCAGCAGCTCGTGCTGTAGATCGTTTCTCAAACGATATGTCTTCAAAAATGTAATTTAGAAGGCTTTAAAAAGCTCTCTAAAACAACAAAAAACACCCTTATTTTAAGGGTGTTTTTTGTTTATAATATAAGGCATTATAAATGCTTGACTTCTTTTTTTGCTTGGTATAGAATAGCCTCACGATGTTAATGAATAAAACAATCATGCAAAAGCGGAAAATGTAAACCTCTGGTTTTTCATTTGACCGCCAAGTGAGGCGGTTTTTTCATTAAGATCTTGATATTTGATAACTTAATCCTGTTACATACAAATTATTTTTGTTTTAAGAGTAATCTTAAAACGAGGGTCTTTTAACCGTATGGAAGCAGAACATGCAATTAAGCTTGAGCATGGAATGGTAGCGGTTCCGGAACATACACAAGCGCAGAACTTTATCGACGAAGATAAAAATTCTGTGTGTG
>CAZMDL010000102.1:0-1774 GCA_964565285.1 uncultured Candidatus Saccharibacteria bacterium | reverse complement strand
GATACATAAGTTTTCTTTTATATCAGGATTACAGTATTCTACAGAACAATTAAGATCTGTAGCTAGGCATATTTTTGCTTCAGAACAATCCTTTATATTGTTACCACATTGCTTATACACATCTGGTGCATATTTATTTATATGATAATAGTAAATATGTTCGTTGCAGTCTAAATCCTCACATTCAATAAAACAAACATTTTTTGCCGGGTCACAATCTGTATTGTATGACACCATATAGTCTTTATATACAAAAAATCTATAATAAGAAACAATGCCAACTCCAACCAGTAAAGGAAACAATATAAAAGATATTGGATTTTCACGTAGACTAATTTTTTTATTATGCATATATTATGTTTTATTATATCAAAAAATATTTATATAGTTAAGACTCTTAAAAATTATGATATGAAAAGTAGATATGTTCCTATTCCTGTTATGCACATTGCGAGTATTTTAGGCCAAATGTGTTTTGCTTGTATTTTTTCTGTGGAAATTTTAGGGAAAAATACAGTTAGAAATATACCTATAGATAGTACAAAAATTGGTTGGAATGATTCCGTTAGTAATACAAGTCCAACAGGAGCAAGTATATATGCAAAAGCTACTATAGCATTTCCAGATATATACAAAGCTTCATTTAAAAAATTTAATGATAAGATACCTCTGGAATTACTTTTTATTGATAATAAAAAGTTTTCACGATAAGAACGCAAAAATATAAAAATTAATACACCTACAGTTACTAGAACAAGATGCTCCCAAAAAAGCGATCTCCAAACATTTTCTTCTAATGCAACTAATTTAAAAACAACAGAACCCAGGGCCCAAAATAAAGCAGCGGCAAGCATTGGTATTACCGTCTTTTTACGAAGTTTAAATTTATTTTCTGAATCTATCTCAAAAGAAACTATCGTGGTGCCTAATATCACTAGAAACATAGCGATTAACTGCATTTTATTTAAAACTTCATCAAGTAAAAAGTAACCTAAAATTGAACCAAAAACAGGTACAAGTTGATAAAAAACTATCACAATAGAAGCCTCATCGTTTTTTAAAGCTAGTAAATAGCACCATAATACAAGTATATGTAGAATTCCAACAATTGAAAGCACGATAATATGAATTCCGTGTACATCCAGAACCGTTCTATCTGCAAAAAAGAAAATAGTTAAAGCGAAAGCAGAAAGAAGTGACGAAAAAAGTATCAGGTTTCCTACACCACTATTTTTAAAGTATTTTTCTAAAAGAATTTTATCTATATGATTAGTCACTGCATAGAGCAATGGGCCAATAAGTGCTATAAAAAACCAAGTCATTGTGTTATTTTTTTAATTAAATTTAATAAGAATAAATAAAAAGAACCTTCTTTAATAATATATTTTTTCAAGAAAAAACTCGGTTTATATTTTTCTTTAGAAGATTTTAAACCACTTATTCCTAAATCTTGTTCCCAATTATAATATTTTACATTTTTTGAATCTAAAATTTTTGCTTCTTCCCAATTTAAAATATCATAAATATAAGGGTATTCTTTTGTGTTTCCTTTTATAAAATGAGATATTGCATATTCACCAAGTATAATCTCATATATAGAAAAACCTATTAGTACCTCCTCTAAAAACAAAGATATAACTTCTATGTTACTGTTACCATCTTCGTTACTATGTAAAAATCTTTTAAAGGATTTAAATTCATTTAACTCCAGTAGGTTTTCGATATTTCTATGTTTTGCCCAGTGATGAAAAAGATTAATATAAATATCTTTATT
>CAZMDL010000101.1:0-28050 GCA_964565285.1 uncultured Candidatus Saccharibacteria bacterium | reverse complement strand
AAAAAATCTGAATTTCTGAAGCACAAAACTTTTCTTTTAAAAAGATTTTAAGTTTTTCATAATCAAACATCTTACCTTTTGCTTTCTGGGCCTGCCAAAGGTTTGAGGCATCTATGAATACATATACAATTTTGTCTTTCTCTTCAGACATATTGATTTTTAAGGTAATGGATTATTTTTTATATCTTTTATTGCTTCCAATAATTTTATTGTAATGTCTCCACTAAGTTGGTCTCCGTCATATCGTACTTCATATAAACCCTGAAGATTTGAAGGTAGACTAACGCCTTCCTTAACAAGTAAAATGTACCTTCTTCCATAGAGAGCCATAGCTGCCCCAATTTCAATAAGAACATTTGAGTTTATCATTTTATGTTCTTTCGCATCAGTATCAATAAATTTTTCATCCTCATCTATATGAATAATAGCTGCACCACAAGATCTCATCTCTTCCATAACCTTATCGGGAACTGGTTTTGAAACTGATTGTTTATCCACAGCAACAACAGACTCTAACTCCCCAAACTCTAGAAGTTTTTTTATTGGGTCAATAAATGTCTGATTTTTACCATGCGTAATAAAAACACGTTTTAATCTTATATCTTTCTCTGTAGTTTCCTTTTGAGAAAATTCCTTATCCTCGGTTTTGACTACGGGTATTCTTTGTTCGGAATCAATACTTTCTGGAGTTAGGGTTTGAGAGGCAAGATTATCTTTTCCTTCTTCTTGTTGGATGATTTGAATAGTGTCTAAGTCGACGTATGTTTTTTCTTTAATTATTTTTAAAAAACCTACTAATTTTGAGTTTTCCATAATTAACGCGTATGTTTCTTTAACCTTATCCCGAGTAGTTCCCATATCTTCAAGAACATTAAACGAAATATTCTCTTGAGGGATAGGAGAATTATTGTATTTTACAAGAAATTCTTTAATAATTCGAGGTTTTAAAACTGCTTCACGTTTCGCTTGAAGATCATCACCAATTTCAGTTGGCGAAACTATACGTTTTCCTAATGGAGTTAGTTCAATTTTATCAGCATTATAACCACCAACAGTAAGTCCATAAGCTATTGATGCACCAGTAAGCAATCTAAAGTAACTTGAAGTAGGTGATAAATCAAGGGCTTGCGCTACTAAAAGAGGTTTTGTTGGATGTTTTGCATAGTTGTCATTTAATGCCTGAGCAATAATAAGCGCTTTGGCAAGTGAACATGCTGGTACATCACTCTGACTTACATACTTCTTGATAGTTTTAGGAATTTCATTGTCTATTGATTGTTTTTTCATTATGTTTATATTTTATTGCTAATGACTATGTCTAGTATAGCATATTTTTATATAAACATACAATAAAAACAATTGATGTTTATATAATGGATTAAAAATCAGAAATTAACTATATATAAGAGGAATTTTTTTTAAAAAATACCCCCAAGCGTAATAATGATTTTTAAAAAATTAATTCTCAATTATTTTTTTAATAACTTCTTGCACAATACCTTGCACACTGTCACCTTCTTCTGGAATTATTGGTTGGTGTATTGGATTTGTACTTTTTGGTAGTAATATCCTACGCCCATCTTTTTTATCATACATTTTAATCGTCACTTTTTCTCCACCTAAAAGAGCAACTACTTTATCCCCTGTTTCTGGTTTGATATTAGCACGGCAAAGAACAAGGTCACCATCATTTATTCCAGCCTTGTTCATAGAATCTCCACTTGCACGCAATATAAAGTAATTCGCCCCAGGTTTAATTTTACTTTTTTCAACTGGTATCATTTCTTCAATATTACTTTCTCCCAGAAGCGGCTCACCACAAGGAACTGATCCGATTAAAGGAATCAATATCATTTCTTTTGCATAAGGTGATACAGTCTTTTCTTTTAAAATAGGCTTGTCCCCAGAAAGTTTATTTCCTAATTTACCATTTAAGTATTTAGCGAGTTTTTTATCAACCACATAAACATAAGTACCCTTTATTCCACGAGTTAAAAGAGTTTTGTAGATATTTATAATATATCTCTCTAGTTCAGCAGGATCAGTGATTCCATTTCGGCCATTGATATCAAAATATTTTTCTTTATCTACAACAAATTTATTATTTTCTTCATCATATGAAAATTCTGGACCAATAATAACCCCGACATAATTCAAATCATACCCTTGTACTGTATGAATACAACCGACTTCATTTATCGCATTTGGTGAATTGACCCAATCTTGCGCAACAGAATTCCTGACTAACTCTAGATCACCTATTTTAATATCATAAGCTTGTATGCTTTTAGTCTCCTTATTCTTTTTCCAATCTTTTATATCTCTCGTATGCCATGGCCAAGCATAGCCAGCCACCACGCGGGCGAGTTTATGTTCCTCATCCTTAGCTTTTATCGCCTTAACCATTTCTTTTGCATTATCAAATATCTTGAAATCATAATTTTCAAAATTATTTTTTGTTGGTGTTTTTAAATCAAAAATATCTTCAATAAATTTGATATATTCCTCACCCGCTTCCACTCGCATCTGAGAACTCAATTCATATTGTTTTGCATTCAATTTTCTGAAATCTTCAGCTCGTATATCTGCAGGCTTCACACTTTGATTTTCATCGTAAAAGAAAATTTGATGTTTTGATGATTTCATAATCCAATCAAGCTGTGTACCTTCATTACCCAAACCAAAAAACTTATTCAATTTATCAAATGCACTATAATTAACTATCCCCTGTCTTCTCTGTAAACGATGAGCTTCGTCCACAATCAACAAATCATAATTACCATGAACGGCATCGTTAGGACCAATAACCATAGTAGACTTTAAACCTTTTATTTTAGAAAAAACTTTAGCAATTGTTCTTCTAAGTGGAGTCATCGGAACAACAAGACCAATGTTCATATTTTTAGTTTCGTCTTGCTCCTTAAGGTATTTAAAAAGGTATGTAGCTAAGATTGTTTTACCCGTACCCGGTTTTCCATTTATAATAAATGTATTATATTCATTCTTTTTTATATCTTTAAAAATTTGCCGAGCAACAGTAAACTGATCTTCTGTTAAGGTTTTATATGGTGAATATTTAAATAAGTCACTATTCTTTAAATCTTCAAGTGAGTTTTTTACTAGACCCATTTGGCGCAAATTATCCCAAGCTATTTCAAATTTTGCTTTATATTTTGCTCTGTCATAGTAATTATGATTTTTTAATCCACCATTACCATTTTGCAAAGTAAATAATCCGTCAGCAGATATATATTGTATTAACCATGATTCAATATCAAGCGCCGCAGAAATATTAAATTCTTCATCTGTAATAATATGAATATTTTTAAGCTTCGCTCTCTCTGGGTTTTCATAATGCTGTTTACTTCGAGAATGAGCACTCACAGTTTGCCCAACATAAATTTCTTTCTTGTCTTCAAGAAGATAAACGACAGGCCAATTTTTACCAAATTTAAAATTTTTAATTTGATCGAAATCTTCTTTATTAAATGGGAAAGTTTTTATATCAGACATAATTATAATTCAGTATATTTAGTATGTTTCCCTTTTGCTTTTTTAATAGGATATTTTTTTGCGTTCTGTTTCATTTTTTCTTGAAATGCTTTTTCAATATCAATATTTAAATCATGAGACATAAGAAGTATCCAGTAAAGCACGTCAGATAATTCATTACCGATTTCTTTTTTATTCTTTTTTATATGTTGGGCCATTTCTTCTGGTGATTTCCACTGGAAATGTTCGAGTACCTCTGAAGCCTCTAAAGATAACGAAATCGCACAATCTTTTGGGTTGTGAAATTGCTTCCAATCTCTTGCGTCGCGGTATTTTATAACTTGCTCAGTCAGCTTTTTCATGGCTTCATTCTACCACAAAATTACCTATTCAAATACGTAATCGTGAACTGCAAAGTGGTAGCAAACATGACCCAGGCGAGGTATGGGATGTTTATGAGGGCGACCCATTTTACATAGGGATATATGGCGATAATTGCCCAAATGAGCGTCGCAAGGACGAGGGTGATATCAATAGCGGCGAGGAGGTTATTCTTTAAGCCGAATTGGAAATACGTAAAAATAAAATTAAAAAAGAGATTCAGTATAAATGGCAATGCCACGAGGAATGGGAGCTTTTTCTGATAGAGCATGATGAATACCTTACTAAAAGAGATGAAAATCAGAGCGTATAAAAATGTCCACACTGGGCCAAAGAGCCATGATGGTGGCGCCCACGTAGGCCTGATAAGCGTAGAGTACCAATTGTATGAGTTTAATTTATCCATGGGTACAGTATACCACTTATAGGATTTTAAAGGAGACGCGGATGGTATCCCTTATAATACCCTATATAAATCTTCAATGTTGTCACTAATAAAATTTAATTTATTAAATTTAAATTTTTCAAAATCATTCCTCGTGTGAACTCCCCAAGTGACAGCAATTGAATCAATATTTGCTTTATCTGCCTCAAGAATATCCCCTACTGTGTCAGAAATGAAAACTGCTTCATTATTTAAAAGAGTATATTTTTCCAAAATTAAATTAAATTTCTCTATTTTATTTACAGAAGTTTCTTTCCCGACAATACAATCAAAAAAAGGTAAAATTCCATTATATGCAAGTCGTTCCATTATGAACTTTTCTGAATCTGAGCTGTTCACTACAAGGATATATTTTTTAGATAAAATTTCTAATAAATCTTTTACCCCTTCAAATATAAAAATGTTATCATTGGTAGCTCTATTATATGGTGAATGATCTTCGTGAATTAAGTATTTTTCTTGTGCTTTTTCCTTGAACTTCTGTAAACCATCCCAAAAATTGATATAAAAGATTTCTTTAAAATCATTTTCCGTACTTCCCTCATATTTATTTTTTATGTAATTACGAAGAAAACCGATAGAATCCATAAGAACTCCATCTAAGTCAAATATTATAATTTTTTTACCATCGAATCTGGGATTTATATCCATTTTATATCTCTATATAATATATATTATATTTATGATATTATTTAAACATCAATGAATAATAATTCAAAACATATAAATAATACCCCTATATTATCAGGTAATTGGAAAAATACCACCTTTTGGCATTTTTACATAGACACAAATATTCCAGAAAATGCCGTCGCAACCACAGCTACAGGGTTAGTAATATGGGATGATAAAATTTTACTTGTTAAGCATAAAAATAGAGGCTGGGAACTTCCTGGTGGGCACATAGAAGAAAATGAATCTATTGAAAATGCATTAAAAAGAGAGCTCTATGAAGAAGCTGGTGTGCAGAACATAACAGAAGTTGAGATGTTTGGGTTTAATGAAATTATTAATCCTGATATTGAAAAAATAAACAAAGCAACAGGTAAACCCTATCCTAAATATGCATATAATATACACTACATCATAAAAACAAACACAGAACCTATCGGATGCCAAGATGATTCTTGTGATGAAGTAGGGTTTTTTAATATAGAAAGTGAAGAAATACAAAATTCAAAAGTAAGAGATATTATAGTAATTGGTTATGCCTATTATCTAATAAAAAAGGCTTGAATATTATAATATTCAAGCCACCTCAACGAGGATTTTTTTTATTTGTTTTTCAAGTGATACTTCACCTAAAAACAAAGAAGAACTTAACGCTTTTTCATAATGCCACAAAGATACCAGTTTATTTTGCTGGTAAAAAATTGCTCCTTGTACAAGATTGCGATACAGTGCATGGAAATGAAAATCATCATCTGAATAAAAAATATTTTTCTGATTCAAAAATGATAAACATTTACTAATTAGTGAGTCTCTATCATACACACTTTGCAACTCATGATGATCAATAAACTGTATAAAATCAGCTAAGCAAGGTTCAAGAAATAATAAATCAAAATCAATAGGAATAATACTTTTTTTGCTAAAAATCCAATTTGCTAAACTACGATCTGAGAAAACAGTAATACGATTACTAAATTGAGGTAAACATAACTTTTTATCAAGTACAGTTAATATGTTTAATGGTATTTTTTCCCCAATATATTTAGATGTATACCGATGAACATTCAATGCATATGTTTGCACTCTATCTTTCGTAAAACAAAACAAATCGGACCTAGTAAGTAACGTATTTTGAATAGTTAAAATCAATTCCCAAATTGCATATATTGATTGCTCGTCTAAAAAAGTATTTTTAATATTTAAATTACTTTCTATGTAATCATAAATAATAACTTCATAATCTAGGGCAACACCGTAAACAATTATATTAGGAGTAATGATTTCTTTACTTAGTACTTCAAGTGCTTTAGTTTCTGTACTTAGTCTCATTAATGTATCTACGGGCCGAATTTTTATTAAAAATTTTTTATTATTAAAATCAAGCACATAAACATCAGAACTATAACTAAGTACAGGTTCTATTGAACAGAATTCCTCATTAAGATTATTATGGATGAAATTTATGATTTCATAACTATTTTTGTTTGTATAGTTAGGATTTAAAAGCATCTCATTCAACAAAAATCTTATATTTATTGCATTTTTCATAATTTACCTTTTATTAGTGAAATTAAGACTTCTGCAATAATGCCAACCTCGCGGTTTATACCATTTTTAATTTCATCAAGTTTACACATGGTGAAATTAGGCAAAGGATTATCATTCCTAAATACAACTATCTTGGAATTTGGAAATAATCTTTCAGCCATAAGTGCGGTCTCAATATCTTTTCCATTTTTTTCCTTTAATCGATACGCCTTATGAACATTTCCACTCGTAAACTCTTTGAAATCGATATACTCAGCAGTTTCTGATTCAGAAAATATATCTTCTCCGATTAGAATATAATCAGGTTGACGATTTTCATAGAATCGACGACTCAATATGTCAATTTCAACATCGCCAGAAGAAATTTTCTGTTTCTTCTTTAAAAGATGATTTTTCCAAAAAAACTTTATTGCATCTCTTACGTTTGTAGAACCGGTACCATCCAAGATAAGTCTGGATTTAAACTCTCCTAAATCCCATTCAGACTCTTTAAAATCTGGGTAGTAATCCCTGCACCACAATCTTATAAATTCAGAGTATGGTACATATGATCTTAATCTCGGAACTCTCTTAGTGTCCCACCCCTCAAGCACACGCATGCACTCAGTAAGAGTTTTTGGTACACCAAAATAATCAATTCCATTAGAAAGTAGAAATTCTTCGAGTTTATCCTGATGATAAACTTCAATAATGCCAGTTCGTCCAAAATTATCAAAGGCTGTTTTGTTTTTTGTAAACAGAACACCAGATTTTGCCATTTCTTTGTAATTAAGGAAATTGTAGTACATTGAGATGCTGATTGCTGCTACGCTTCTATTTAAATACCACGTATCAGGCATTTGCAAACCCAAGGTTAGATCGTCTTCAAAACAAAGATCATTCTTATCAATCAGATAACCTTCTTTTTCTAAAACAGGGCGTAATATATCGGTATTCATGTTACCAAATGTACAAATGCCCATGTCCGCTAAAGTGATTAAATTTCTTTGAATTAAATCAATGTTAATGTTTGTTCCATACTGTGCAATAAATATATTCCCAGCATGATGTTGGAGTTTATTTTTCATTATGTGTGTTATTAAATTTTCAAAGGATTATTTTTTATACGAACAACTTGGTGTGAACTTTATTAGCTATATCAGCTATTGATTGATGTCCGTCTAATATACAAACATCATGATTTTTTAATACGGTTACTGTGGATTCGAGAGAAGTTTCGAGTTTATCTTTGTTTAAACGATTATAGATTGATACATCATCATCCCCACGTTGCTCCATCCTTCTTTTACATTCCTCCTCATTAACCGATAAAAAGAAAGATTTTACAATAAAACCTAGATTTTCTAACTTCAAAACACCTCGAGCAGGGAATGTTGTTAGAGTAACTTTATCATCATTATTAATCAAATCATCTTTTTTTATTGCGTAAAAACCATCATTGCATTCTCTTTTTAAGATTAAGTCATGATTTGTTACAAAAAAAGAATTATTAACATAATAATAATCAATTCCATCTAGTTCATTTTCTCTAATTTTACGACTTGTGTACGAAAGTACTCTACGATAATAATCTGGGTATCTTTCAAATAAATACATGGTGAGCTTGGTTTTCCCTGAACCACTAGGCCCTATTATGTTTGCTATCATTTTGTTTTATATTTTAGAGGTTTTTTTATATATTGTCATATATATTTACATGTGTCAATTATTAAAATTATAAAACAATGATAAATTCATTTATAGGATTTTAAAGGAGACGCGGATGGTATCCCCCACAAATAATCCCTCTTTTTCACGAACCATCTTTTTGACTGAAATGAGGTACGTGCCTTCTTTTGTATGAGGAAATAGTGAATTGTTCCAAGAAGTCTTCCCGATGGTAGTCTGCACTTTTATCATACCTTTGCCGTGAGTGGCACGGATTTCCGTAAAGAGCTTTTTTGGAAGGGTGACAAAATGCCAGCCTCCATCCCCAGGCCATCTCCACAATTCAGCTTTGAATTTGTAAATCTTGCTTGGCATATTACACTCCAGGGACAAATTTTAGAGAGATTGAATTCACACAGTGGCGAGTGTTTTTATCGGTAAGATGCTCGCCGTGGAATACATGGCCGAGGTGGCCGCCGCAACGTGCGCAGGTAATTTCTGTACGAACTCCATCTTTGTCTAGTGTATGCTTTACTGCATTTTCTATCTCTGCATCAAAACTCGGCCAGCCACAAGTGCTTTCAAATTTATCTTTTGAATTATAGAGTGGTGCATTGCATTGCTTGCACACATATACGCCCGTCTCTTTATTATTTATGTATTCACCGGTAAAGGGCATCTCTGTTCCCTTTTCGAGGATGACATATTTTTCTTCTTCGGTGAGATTATTTAATTTTATTTCATCATTCATAAATTTTATCTATCTATAATTTTATGTGCAAAAGATTCAACCTTTGTGCGGATAATATGAAGGACGATCTTTGAGATAATGATAAAAAGGAGATATATCGGCAACAGTAAGAGGAAGAGTACCTTGCATGCAGTTAGTTGCTCAGTAATCAAATGAGTAAATCCAAAAATAAAGAGCAGTGCGAGGATAATGAAGCCAATTATCTTTGGAATCAAAATAATACCGCGGAGCACATCCACGAGCTCTTCCCCGCTCGCCTTTGATGGATCCTCACTAAATTCTTTATAAAGTTTTCTAAATGTAAATATTTTAATAAATATCATATTATGAGAGATTATTTTTCTTTTGCGTACGAAGTAAATAAATAAAGAAAAAAAGGAGAAGTGAGTAATTGATAATCATATACCATGTATTTCCCCAAGTGACTCCGTATGGAAAGCGGTAATTTGAAATTGGAAATAGGAATGGCGTCGGGAAAAATGAAAGTACGTGTGAAGGAATATCAATGAGAATATGGAGTGCCCACCCAAAGAGCTCGAATCGTGGTCTTTTATAAAAAATCCACGCAATGATAAATACCGCCGCCCAAATTACAAGGCTGTGGCTGTATTGATAGAGTGTGGCAGCGAGGTCTAACCCTGCGACGTGCCCATGATGCTCGCCAAATGCAGATGCCGGTGCACTTCCAGAAAGAATTTTCCAAAATGTAATAACAAATGGAATCGTAAACGCAAATAAATCTGGGAACACACCAAAAAATGATGCCCATGCGACATTCAATTTTGGAATTGGTTTTTCTTTCTTTTGATTCTTTTTTGTAATTAATCTATTCGCACCGCGTGCTCCATAGTTCGCCCATAATGTGTGTGCAAGTATGTCCATGTGTGTATTGTATCACACAAATATAAACGGATTATAATTTTCTTGTGTCATATGCCCAGTGGAGGAGGGCTTGGCGTTGGCGAGGGCGACACAATGTATCACCAGGGCGACAGTTCGCCACTATCTGGCCAATGTGCCGGCGAATCGCATTCCAGCGTTTGATTTGTTTTGCATCTTCTTTTGGAAGTCGGCGCCCCATATAGTACCGGCAGTACCATTGGAACCACCCACGTGGATCCTCTTTATTCACCCACCCTTTCTTGCGCCACTCACTTAAGGACTGGCTCGCATTCACTTTAAAATAATTTATGCTCGGGTCATGGCTATCACCTTTTGCAAATTTTGCTTTTGTAAACCATTCTTTTGGAAATTCTTTTGTGCAGTCACGCATATACACTCCACCAAACACTCCAAGTGCTAGCATTTGCTTTGGAGTGAGGTCAGGCTTGAAATCAGGTGCAAAATCTTTCCCTTCTCGTGCAGAAATTTCATAGGTGTAACCTTTTTGCATTTTGTCATTTACGATGACTTTTTTAGTATTCGTTTTCATTGAAAATAGAATTTGTTTCGTTTGCTTGAGTACCACCTTCTTCTATGTTGTTTAAAGAATTATTGTTTTCTGTATTTATTGGTAGCCCAACGTTTGGTACTGATAGATTCGGTAATATAAAATTTGATGGCATAATTCCTCCAGAATTTTTAATAAATGTTTCGTTGGCTTTTGTAGTAATTTTGTGAAAATTACCGTTGAATATATTTTCAATATAGGCAATGTTCTTTTTTAATTGAGGTGAATTAAAAAAAGTTTTTAAATCTACACGAAATAAACCGAATATAATTAAACCAATTAATAGTAATGGTAATACATTTATATGAACATGATCATCTTGTTTTTGTGTATTATTTTCTTCCATATAAATATTATACTATTAATCACGAGGATTGTCTTTTTTTAATGCATTTGTCTTTAGGTTTGGGAAATATAGCATAGGATCTAGATATGCATTTGTCGGCGCTATTGGCATGGTAAATGTTTTCCCATTACAAGTTTTACTTGGTAGTGTTTGTACGCTAGCACCTTGTCCTGCATATATGGTTACATGTAAATGTGGGCCCGTAGAATGGCCTGTATTTCCTGAAAGGGCTACTATATCACCTGCTACGACTTTCTGGCCTACTTTCGCGTCTATAGATGATAAATGGCCAAATGTACTTGCGAGTCCATTGTTGTAACGTATAAAAATCCATTTACCGAAAGATGCTCCAGGGCAAAAGTCATCTGTATTACCTATGCCTTCTACTACGCCCGTACCCAATGCTTTTACGCTTGTTCCTATAGAAGCACGGAAATCTACACCACTATGAGAGCCTGAGGTGTATAGTCTTTTTGATGAACTTGTTTTACCAAATAATTGTGTAATAAATATATTGTCGAGTGGCCAAGAAAGAACACCACTACCTTCTGTAGGAAGTAATTTTTGATTTAATATAAATTTTAACTTGGCTTCATAATCTCGAAGTTCTCCTTCAAATGCTTGTCTTTTTTTCTGATTTTCTGCTAAAAGCTTCTTGTAGTTTTCTTCTTTATTTTTAGTTTCTTTTAAAAGTTTATCTTTTTCACTTTTTGCATTTTCTACTGATTTTTTTTCAAGTAAAAGCTTTTGTCTTAATGTGTCGAGTTTATTTTTTTCAATTTCTTTATCTTCTTTTGATTTTTCTAAATCACTCTTTACTTTCAATACTTTATTTATAAATTCCTTTGTTTTTGTATTTAATTCAATTTTGGAGTTGTATTCACGACTTGCCTCTGAAAAGTTTTCTGTGTTTAGGATACTTTCTACTAGAGTTATTTGATCTTGTTTATTTAAATCATTTAAAGATTTTTTTAATGCCTGTTTTGAAATTTCTAATGTTTTTTGTTTATCATTTATGTCATTTGATAATGATGTAATTATATTTCCAGCTAGATTAATCTTTTTTTCTGTTTGTTTCTTTTGTAGTAATAATTTATCGCGTGTAATAGTAAGCTCTTTTATTAAGTTTTTCAGTGAGTTTGATTCTGAGCTTGTAGTATTTATTTGATTTTGATATTCTGCAATTTTTTTATCGAGGGCATCTATTTGCATCTTTGTATCATTAATACTTTTATCTAAGCTTTCTTTTGTATCCAAAGCGAAAACAGCTGGTGATATAGTAATCACACATAAAAGTACAAAAATAGTTATTTTTATTCTATGCATTAGTATTAGTATACTATGCTTTAGTTAGGATTTGAATTGCTTTAGATATTCTATTTTTAGTTTCTGTTTTACCTATTATTTCACAAAGTATAAATGGGTCGGGTGATTTTTCTCTACCAGATATAGCATATCTAAGTGGCCACAATATATCACCACGGCCTATTTCTTCGGCGTATGGCCAAATATTTTCTTTTATTGTTTCTTTATTCCAATTGTATTCTTCTGTTTTATCTAGAATATCTAAAACTTTTTCTAAATAAGAACTTAATATTTGATATTTATCTTTTTCAGATGTTCCTTCAATCTTTGAAGATTTAAAGAATAATGAGTCCTTATTGTATGTTGGTTGTTTAAAATAAAAATCTATTTCACCATTTTCTGTCATTTTTATAATATCACTACCTACTGTTATATGATCCATAATTACAGGCACCATGTTATGAAGAATTTCATTTGAGTATGTTTCTATTGTTTTGATTTGTTCTGGAATAAAATTTGAAATATATTCTTCTTTCTCTTCATAAGAAAGTTTGTTCAAATATTCACGATTTATCCATGAGAGTTTTTCTTCATTCCATTGCGCTCCACCACGTTGCACTTTTTCAATATTAAAATCCTTGATTATTTCATTCATGCTCATGATCTCTCTTTCGTCGCCAGGATTCCATCCTAAAAATGCTAAAAAATTAATCATAGCTTCAGGTAAAAAACCTTCTTTTTTGTATTCAAGTAAATCTTTTGCACCATCACGTTTACTTAATTTCTTTTTACCACCTGGGGCCATAATGTGTGGCAAGGTAGCAAATAGTGGTGGCGTGATTCCAAATGCATCATAAACAGCAAGAAATTTAGGTGTAGAAGCAAGGAACTCTTGGGCGCGCATTACATGAGTTACATTCATTTCAATATCATCTACTATATGAGCAAAATTATATGTAGGATACCCGTCAGATTTTATCAAAATAAAATCATCTAAAGCTTCTTCACCTGCGGATAGATCTCCGTAAACTAAGTCGTGCCATTCGTATCTTTTTATTTCTGGGATTTTAAAACGAAGTGGTTTTGTGCCGTCCCAAGGTATATTTTCTTTTGGTCTGTGTTCACGATACAAAAAAGCACGCTTTTCTTCTTCAGCTTTTTTACGAAAACTTTCTAGTTCTTCTTGTGTGTAAGGATCTGCATATGCAAAACCTTTATCAATAAGTATTTGTGCATACTTACGATAAATATCTAAACGTTTTGATTGTATGTATTGTGCGTGTGGGCCATCAATACCTGGACCTTCATCCCAATCTATTCCTAACCACTTCAGTGATTCCATAATGTGTTCTATTGATCCTTTAACCTCTCTTTCTTTGTCGGTATCTTCAATTCTTAAAATAAAAGAACCTCCGTGTTTTTTTGCATAAAGATAAGAAAATAATGCAGTTCGAACTCCCCCAACATGCATAAAACCTGTCGGAGATGGAGCAAAGCGTGTTACTACTTTTTTATTTGTTTCGTTCATATTTATTCGTGTGATATTGCAATTGCTAAAACTTCATGTGCTATTTTCTCACCAGCATATGGTGTGGCAAATGATTTTGCATTTTCTGACATTTGATTTAATCGTTCATTGTGAGTAAGTAATTTAACTATTTCTCCGTATAATAAATGAGAAGTAAGATTTTGTTCTTCCATTACCTCACAAGCTCCTTTTCGTGCGTATGTAAAAGCATTTTTTCTCTGATGGTCACCATTTGAATTTGTAATAGGTATGATTATTGAAGGTAACCCCCAAGATGCAATTTCAAATATAGCACTACCTGCTCTTGATATTACAAGGTTACTCGCACCTGCCGCCATTTTTGTAGAAAGGTCATTTAAGTATGGTACTGCTTTGTATCTATCTTTGTTTGGATTTTTTTCAAGTAGTAGGTTTGAACGTAAAACCATATCCTCAAAATTTGCCTTGCCTGTTTGGTGAATTATTTGATATTCATTTACAAGTTCTGGTAATGTTTGGAGTAATGTTTCATTGATAAGGCTTGCTCCTTGTGAACCGCCTATTACTAATATTGTTTTTATGTTTGAGGATAGCTTAAAAAATTCGTGTGCTCCTTCTTTTGTGCCTTGCGATATGTTCTTTCGTACTGGTTGACCAACCCATGCTGTTTTATCTTTTGGAAATGCTTCTACTGCTTCTGCATAAGAACATGCAATTCTTTTAGCAAATTTACTTGCCCAAAGATTCAGTCTTCCCGGAGCAGAATCTGATTCATGTATAAAAACCGGTATTCTTAATATTTTTCCAGCAAATACTGCCGGAAAAGCTGCGTATCCACCTTTTGAAACTATTACATCTGGGTATAAAGCAAATACTTTTAGTAATCCTATAATTGCTCCGATACTGGTTTTAAATAAATCAAAGAAATTTCTTACTGAGAAGTATAAACGCATCTTGCCTGCTGGTACGTCTATGAATTGTATACCGTTTTCAAATAGAGCTTGTTTGTCATATGGAGTATCAGACATGTAATAAAGCTTAAGACCAATAATCTTTTCTTTGTCGGCTTGCTCATTTAGTTTTTCTGCGATGGCAATTAGTGGGTAAAAATGCCCTCCAGTGCCACCACCAGTAAGTAATACTTTCATTCTTTGATTGTAGCTTATTTTCTATTTTTTTTCTAGTTTTATGCTTTAGAAAAAGAAGAAATATTTAATATAACTCCACATGCAAAAAGTGCAATCATTAAAGACGTTCCACCATGGGATACAAAGACTAAGGGAACTCCTGTAAGTGGAAAAACTCCAATAATCGATGCGATATTCATAAATGCTTGAGCCGTCAGCATTGTTATTATTCCTATGACTAATAGTTTTGAAAATGAATCAGGTGAATGGCTTGCTATCCTATATCCACGAAGTGCAAAACTTACAAATAATGCAATAAGAATAGTGCTACCAATAAAACCAAGTTCTTCGCCTACAACTGCAAAGATTGAGTCCCCTTGAGGTTCTGGTAAGTAATTGAATTTTTGTATACTTTGACCTAATCCTCTTCCAAACAAACCACCAGAACCTATTGCGATTAATGATTGTTGTAATTGATATGATGAGCCAGATGCATCGTGTGAAGGATGTAAAAAAGTATTTACTCTTTCGCGCAAATAAGGTTTGAATGCTACTAGTATAGAAAATCCTATCAATGCTGCAATTAGGATTCCTAATATTGTTTTCCATGGCATTCCAGATACAAATAGCATTGCAAGTGAAGTTGTAGCCATCAAGATTACACTTTTTGTGTCTGGTTGTTTTAATAATACAACTGCAATAATTCCCATAAAAATACATAAAGGAATAATGCTCCATTTTGGATCACGAACTTTACCTTTTACCCATGAAAGCCATGCAGCAAAATAAATTACAAAAGCTATTTTTAAAAATTCTACGGGCTGAAGAGATATACCAAAAATATTTATCCATCGTCTTGCTCCACCATGTGCAAATCCTACGTGTGGTACAAAAACAAGCATTGCAAATAGTATGGCAACTATAAAAATTGGTAATGAATATTCTCTCCATCTTTTGTAGTTTATCTTCATTCCAAAATAGAAAGCGATAGAACCTCCAAGTAAACCAAATACAAATTGGTTAAAAATAACCCCGTAGAATTTTGATTCATTCTTGGCAAGAATACCTAAAGAAGCTGAGGTAAACATAATAGCTCCTATTATTGTGAGAGAAATTATTATTCCAAGAAATATTTTATCAAATGAGGTTTTTTTCATTAGTTTAAGATTGCAATTACAACGCCAATAATAGATGTAACTATACCTATAACCCAAAAACGCATTGTTACTTTGTATTTAGGCCAACCGAGCGCTTCAAAATGATGATGCAGGGGGGCCACTAAAAATACCTTTTTATTAAAAAGTTTCCGAGCTATTATCTGTATGATTGCTGAGAGTGATGTAATGAAAAGTGGAAATGCGATTATTGGTAATAATAAAACTGTATTAGTTAGGAAAGCAATTACAGAAAGTGTTACAGTAAGTCCTATCATTCCTGTTTCTCCCATATAAAAACGCGCAGTGGGAATATTGAACCAAAGAAAAGCAATAATAGCGCTACCTACAACTGCACAGAAAGTAGCCAGATTTATTTGCCCATGAGAGAAAGCTATTATGGAATATGCGAAAAATATTGGAGCAAGAATTCCACCAGATATCCATCAAGTCCATCGATTATAGATGAAGAAAAAACTGCTAGCATTATGAGTATGAAAAATGGAATAAAAAATATTCCCAAAAACAAGCTACCATCAAATGGTATATGTATATAATTTATTCCAAGTTTATTATAAAACCACCAACCTATAATAAAACCTAAGATAAGAATTATTACTATTTTTAAATATCTTAAATATATTGGATCATTTTTACCAAAACTTGGTGTAAAAATTTGAATAAAATCATCTCCCAGTCCAATTAATGACGCCATTATCAATGTAAAGAATGGTAATAATGTTTCTGTTCTATTTATAAAATATAAATGGCTTGCAAAATTTTGAGAAAAAATACTTATTATACTTATGATTAATATTGTACATATAACAGAAACCCATATTATAATTCCTCCTACACGTGGTGTTGAAAGTTCTGTTTTTTCATATATTTTACTAAAATCTCCCTCAGGTACGTTTTCTATGCGAGCTTTTTTGCGCCATAGTTTATATTTATAAAAATAATGAGTAAAGACTGGAGTAATTAAAATTCCAGATATAAAACTAATTATTGCTGGTAATAAAATTTTTAATGCATTACTCATTTGTGTTTGGGTTATTTAATTCACTTTCACCTATTAATGCTTTGTTTAATTCAGTAACTACTTCAGTGTATCTCGGCAAGGATTCAATATTATCAACTCCTAGGAATTGTAAGGCTTCAAGGGTGGGTTTATAACAAAGTCTTCTATTGTCTTTTTCGTCGGTTGATTTTTGTATTAATCCTCGTATTAATAAATTTCTTAATATGAAGCTTGAGTTTACTCCTCGAATATAGTCTATTTCATTGCGAGTTATTCCATCGTTGTTCTTATAAAGTATTATAGAAAGTGTCTCTATACTTGCTTTAGATAATTCTTTGTTTAATTCTTCTTTGCGTAAAGTTTCTATGAAATTACTTGCAAGACTTGAAGTGCCAAGCATTATTTCTTCCCCATTTTTTACAATTTGTAAGCCTGTATTTTTTTTATCGTTTATTAATTCATTTATGGCTATATTAATCTCTTCTATTGATTGTTCTAAAATTTCACTTATCTTTTTAAGTGTTAATGGTTCGCCTTTAAAAAACAATAAAGCTTCTATCTTTGATTTTAAATTTAATTCATTTTCCATATTAATTTAATGTTTCAGGCTGAGAAACTTTTGATATATTGATATCTTCAAAACTACTGTTCTGGATTACATCTATGATTCCTTCGCGTACTAATTCTAACATAGCCAAGAACGAAACGATAACTGTAACTTTTATTTCTTTCTCATTCATATCGCTATTACCTTTTGCAAATTCACGAAATGACATATTCATTGAATTTTGTATTCTTTCTGTTAGATCATTGATCATTTCATCAATACTTACTACCCTTTTTACTTCTATTTCTGGTAATTTTTCTGTTTTTTTAGGTAGGCCTTGTATAACATCTAAAATAGATAATCCTATTAATTCTTGATTTATTCTCACATCTGGTGAAAAAACAGGAATATTCCAGTTACGTTCTGGTGCACTAAAAATAATCTGGGTACCGAATTGATTCTTTATATCGATACTAGCGTTTTTTATTATCTGATATAACTTTAATCTTATTTCTAGATCATCTATCTTCTCAGTTTCTTCTTCTGTAAGATTTAGATTTGGTAATAATGATTTTGATTTAATTAGAATTAGGGTTGCAGCAATCATTATAAAATATGATATATCTGCAATTCTTTTTTCTGTGGGTACTTCACCTAATTCTTTTATGTATTGGATGTAATCATTTGTAACTTCAGATAAAGAAAATTCATTTACAAAAAGTTTACGAGCTTCAATAAGAGATAATAGTAATTCAAGTGGACCTTCAAAACTCCCTGCACGAACCTTATATACAGATGAGTTTATAGTATTCATAATTATTTTTTTATAATCTGAATATTCATTTCACGAACTTGTTTTTCAGGCATCTCACTTGGAGCTCCCATCATAAGATCTTTACCCTCGCCTGTTTTTGGAAAAGCGATAACCTCACGGATGTTTGGCTCTCCTTGTAGTAGCATTACAATACGGTCTATTCCTGGCGCAAAACCGCCATGAGGGGGACAGCCATATTTGAATGCTTCAAGTATATGCCCAAATTTTCTTTGCTGGGTTTCTTCGTCTATTTTTAGTAAATCAAATACTTGTTTTTGTTCGGCACTATTGTGAATACGAATACTTCCAGATGAAAGTTCATAGCCATTTAATACAAGGTCGTAAGCATTTGCACGAATTGAAAATAAGTCTGTTCCTGTCATAAACTTTTCATTATCTTCTGGTTTTACTGCACAGAATGGGTGATGCATGGCTTGTATTGATCCGTCATCTAGTTTTTCAAACATTGGAAAATCTAAAACCCAAGCAAAAGCGAGTTCATTTGGATCTTCTTTGTTTTCTCTTAGGTCTGGTTTGTCAGAGCCATATTTCTCCATTGATTCTTGGTATGTTAAACGTGGGAATGGAATTTTTGTGATTTTCTTTTCTGGGTATAATTCATTTACAAGTTTAATAAACATTGCTTCTGTGTAAGATAGTATATCTTCTTGGTTCACAAATGACATTTCAAAATCGAGCTGTGTAAATTCTGGCTGTCTATCTCCTCTTGTGTCTTCGTCTCTCATACAACGTGCAATTTGAAAATATTTTTCAAATCCTGCCACCATTGATAACTGTTTGAATTGTTGTGGTGATTGAGGTAATGCATAAAATGTTCCTGGCCATAATCTTGAAGGAACTAAGTATTCACGTGAACCCTCAGGTGTTCCTTTCATTAGTATTGGAGTTTCAATTTCTACGAAATCATTTTTGTGCATGTAATTACGGAAAAAAGTAATTATTTTGTCACGCATACGAATATTGTTTTGCATTCTTTCACTGCGAAGGTCTAAATACTTGTATTTCATACGAGTATCTTCGTTAATTACATTTGTATTTGTTGTTATATCAAAAGGAAGTGTTTCGGCTTTATTTAAAACCTCTATCTCAAGTACTTCAAGTTCTATATCTCCATTTACTACACCTTGTTTTATATTTCTTTCTGGTCGAGCATTTACTTTGCCTGTAATTCGTAGAACCCATTCAGAGCGCATCTCTTTTGCTGTATCAATACCATTTGAGCCTGGTAATACCACGCATTGGACTTTGCCGCTCATGTCGCGCATGTCCATAAATACCATTTTACCTTGGTCTCGGCGCACATCTACCCAGCCACAAATGCTTACCTCCTCTCCTTTTTTAGTGTTTAAATCTTTAATATATGTCCTGTTTTGCATTAGTATAATCTACCACAAAAAAGAGCTTTTGAAAAATAAAACATCCACTTTTAGTGGATGTTTTTTGTCATTGCTTCGTATGGTATTGATACTATTAATGTTATTGATGCGTATATCCAATAAAATGGAGCTACCAAGAAATATAAGACACGGTCTGTTTTATATAAGGGTAAATACCATCCTTGAATTTTTACTAAAAAATGATTTAGTGGAATATATATAATACTAAAAACAATTAGTAAAAGAATTTTAATGTATTTCATATAAATTTACACCAACTTTTTTACGAACATCTAATAATCTATCTTTAGTTATTTCTCGAATTTTCTTTGCTCCATTTTTTAAAATTTCAATTACCAACTCTGGATTCTCTTCATACTTTTTTCTTATCTCTCTCATTGGACTTATAAAATCAATTATTTCAGACAAAAGCATTTCTTTAGATTCTTTGTAACCTAAACCACCATCAGTATATCTTTTGCGTAGATTTTCTAAATCATTATCTTTCAAGAAAAGCTTATGTAATGCAAATATATTACATGTATCTGGGTCTTTAGGTTCACCTGGCGATTTTGAATCTGTTACTATACTCATTACAGCTTTTTTTATTTGTTCATCTGTGCCAAATAAAGGAATAGTATTGCCATAACTTTTACTCATTTTTCTTCCGTCTACTCCTGGTACTATGGCTACTTCTTTCATTATTAGTGGCTGTGGTAATTTAAATGTATCACCAAAGACGTTATTGAATTTTCCTGCTATATCACGAGCGTATTCTATGTGTTGCTTTTGGTCTTGGCCTACTGGTACTACATCGGCATCTTGAATTAGAATATCGGAAGCCATAAGAACTGGATAATCAAAAAGCCCTACATTTACTTCTTTTGCTTTTTGATTGGCATCTTTGTACGCAGTTGCACGCTCAAGGAATGGCATTGTGGTAATACAGTTAAAATACCATGTAAGCTCTGCTACTTCTGGTAGGTCGGATTGTTTAAATAAAACAACGTTTTTAGGGTCAATACCACAAGCAATATAATCCATTGCCACATCGAGAATCATTTTTTGCATCTTTTCTTTGTCTTGAATTGTAGTTAATGCATGAAAATCAGCAATAAAAATACGAGTTTCGTAATCATTTTGCATGTCTACGAATTGTTTGATTGCACCGAAGTAGTTCCCTATATGTATTATTCCTGAAGGTTGAATTCCTGAAAGAAGTATTTTCTTTTTATTTTGCATATGTTATATGGTACCAAAAATGTAAAAGTTTTGCACATGTTAACCACATATTTATACCAAAAAGTAGAATTTGAGTACTTTTCAAATATGTTACAATCATCCTATGTCTGATAAAAAAACACACATGAGAATACCGCCACAAAGTATGGATTCTGAGCGCGCGATACTTGGTTCTATTATGCTTCGCCCAGGCGCAATACATGAAATCGTTGATTTAATAAGTGCGGAATCTTTTTATGCCGCAAAACATTCACAGATTTATAAGATCATGTTTGAGCTTTCTGCAAAAGGTGAACCTATCGATCTTATCTCTGTATCACAAAAACTTTCTGAAAGAAATTTACTTGAAAGTGTAGGAGGGATTGTTTATCTTACTGAATTAGTAAATGCTGTCCCCGCTTCAACAAACATTCGCTACTATGCAACTATCGTTGATTCTAAATACGTACTTCGAAGTATTATTGAAGCTGGTGTAGACATTTCTGAAATGGGATTTAAAGAAGATACAGATGATGTATACGACATTCTTAATCATGCTGAAAAACGCATGATGAATATTTCAAGTAATAATCATGGTAAAGTTTTCGCTTCAATGAAAGATGCCCTTCCTGAAGCTTGGGAGCGCTTGGCTCGCTTGCATGAGACAAAAGGTGAACTTCGTGGAGTGCCTACTGGTTTCCATGATTTAGATCAATACCTTGCTGGTATGCAAAAGTCTGACCTTATTATCCTTGCTGCTCGTCCTTCTGTGGGTAAAACAACTCTGGCTCTTGATATTGCTCGCCAAGCAGCAAGTAAGCATAATGTCCCTACTATTATTTTTTCTCTTGAAATGAGTGCACAACAGCTTGTAGACCGTATGCTAGCAGCTGAATCTCGTGTTAATGCTTGGAATTTGCGTACTGGTAATTTGTCTGCAGAGAAAGATTTTGCTCAAATTCGTGATTCACTTGATCGTTTAGCTAAAGCACCTATATTTATTGATGACCAGGCTGGTAACTCAATTGCGAAAATGCGTTCTGTTTGCCGAAGAATTAAATCTGAACATGGAGTAGGTTTGATTATTGTTGATTACTTACAGCTTATGAGTACATCAAAGAATTACGATAGTATGGTGAACCAAGTAACAGAAATTTCACGTTCATTGAAAGCTCTTGCAAAAGAATTTGATGTGCCGGTGATTGCACTTTCACAGCTTTCTCGTGCGGTGGAAGCTCGTGGTGGACGCCCTCGATTGTCTGACCTTCGTGATTCAGGTTCTATTGAGCAAGACGCCGATGTGGTTATGTTTATTCACCGTGAAGATAAAGCTAAAGATGAAAGTGAAAAGACAAATATTGCAGAGATCCTCATTGAAAAACACCGTAACGGTCCTGTAGGTAAGGTGGATTTGTATTTCGATGAAAAGACTACAACATTTATGAATCTTGATAAGGGAGATATGCCCACATTTGCTCCAAAAGAAAAAAATACAATTGAAGGATTTTAAATATGAATCAAATAGAACAACTAGCTCAATATTTTAAAGAATTCCCTGGTATTGGCGAACGCCAAGCTAAGCGTTTTGTGTATTTTTTACTTCATAAAAATCCAAGCTATGTAAAGATGCTTGGTGATGCAATTCTTGCAATTAAAAACAGTATTAAGCAATGTAATTCATGTTATATATTTTTTCAATCTGAAAATCAGACTATGTGTGATGTATGCCTAAACCCAAAAACAGACCACTCTGTTTTACTGGTTGTAGAAAAAGATGCAGATTATGAAAATATTAAAAAAAGTAAAACATATACAGGAATGTATTTTGTATTAGGTGGATTAGTTCCTGTGGTTACAAAAGATACACCAAGCTTTGTACGAATTACTGAGCTTTCAGATACAATAAAAAAACGTGCAAAAAATGATGGGTTAAAAGAGATTATCCTTGCTTTGTCACTTTCACCTGCTGGCGAACATACAGATACGTATATTCGTGAGCAACTTTCTTTGTTACAAAAAGAATTCAACTTCAGTATTAAAAGTTTGGGCCGTGGGCTTTCGACTGGAAGTGAGCTTGAATACTCCGACAGCGAAACTATCAAAAACGCTCTCCAAAATAGAAATTAGCCCTAGAAGATATTCTTCTAGGGCTGTTTCTTTTTTGTGAAATTACATATGCTATAAATGCCTTGGATTAGGATTTGAGATATTAAAACGGAGTACTGCTCCCATTGAATGGAAGTGAAATTCTTCCCACTCTGTTTTTACACCAATTCCTATTAACTCATCGAATATTTTTTTATGACGAATTCCTATTTCGAACTCCATCAAATTTTTATCTTTCCTAAAACGACCTAATCCTTCACTAAAAATACTTAAATTATTAGTTAAATGAAATGGTTGGGTTTGGAAAAAGAATGAATATTCCATTTGCTTACCACATTTTACAACAGAATCATTTCCGAGAGAATTTTCTCGGTGCTGAGATATACTAAGCAAGCTTGCACTCGTCCTCATTATATGAAAATAATGATGAAACTTTTTTAAATCAGACCAATAAGAGGTTAAGGTAGGTCCGGAAAAGCTTTGATTCCCTGCTCCGAATTGATCTGTACCTAGGGTGTATCCTAGGTGTAAGGGGAATTCCCCCACCGTTAAATCAAACGTAGCTTCAAAAAAATGCACAGGAGCTACTGTTTTGTTTTCTTGGATTGCTGATAAAAACATTCGGCCCTGTGTGCGACCAGGCCCATAATAATGAAGCTGGTTTACTCCAGTAAAACTTTTATCTGAGCTTAAAGCTATTTCAAGCTTCTCTAGCCCATTCACACATACTTTTCCACCGGGTTCTTTTTTAAATTTTAAAAAGTGATTTTCTTTTTGAGCACTGTCTGTTTGTGCAAATGTTGCTTTTGTTATAAAAAACAAAAATAGCAAAGTAGTAATTTTGTTAAGGTACATGTTTAATTTTTATTTAGAGTGTTAGTTTTACAGAACCTTATGTGGCTCCATCAGATCTAGGAAAACTAACACTCACCTATTTATTTGAGTTTATTATAGCACAGTAAATAGAAAAAGCAAGCTCTTGGCTTGCTTTTTCTCTGTGTTATTTGATTGCTGAGATTTTTACTTCTGTAAAAGGTTGGCGGTGTCCGTTTTGCTTTAAGTAGCGAGATTTTTGCTTATATTTTACAACCTTAACTGTCTTGTGTTTTGCTTGTTTTTGGAAAATAGCCTCTACTTTTGCACCTGAAATATAAGGAGCTCCGATAGTAGTATCTTTGTCATTATCAACTAGCAATACCTTATCAAATACAACCTTATCACCCAAAGTAAAATCACCTGATAGCTTTTCTACTTTGATTGTGTCCCCCACAGAGACTTTATATTGTTTTCCACCTGTTTCTATTACTGCGAATTCCATGGCTCATATAATACACAAAAGCCTAAAAAAATGCAAGTATAATAAGATAATGTTATAATTACCGGTATAACTATGAAGATATATAATACTTTACATAAAGAGATTGAAGATTTTAAACCTAAAAATAGTGATTTTGTAAGCTTATATACTTGTGGGCCTACTGTATATAATTACCCGCATATTGGTAATTACCGAGCGTATGTTTTTGGTGATATCTTAAAACGTTATTTGAATTACAAAGGTTATAAAGTAAATCATGTAATGAATATTACAGATATTGACGATAAAACTATTCGTGATTCTATAAAAGAAGGTAAAAGTTTAAAAGATTTTACAGAATTTTATACTGAGGAATTCTTTAAAGATCGTGATTCATTAAATATAATTAAAGCAGGAAAATACACAAAAGCTACTGATTACATACCACAAATGGTTTCGCTTATTGAAGTTCTTATTGAAAAAGGTTTCGCTTACAAAACAGAAGATGGTTCTGTATATTTTGATATTAAAAAAGATAAAGAATACGGGAAGCTCTCTCATTTTAATTTAAATGATCTGAAAGAAAATGCTAAAGGTAGGATGGCGAATGATGAATACGACAAAGAAAATGCACAAGATTTTGCTTTATGGAAAGCTTGGGATGAAAACGATGGAGATGTGTTTTGGGAAACCACTCTTGGTAAAGGGCGCCCTGGTTGGCATATTGAATGTTCTGCTATGAGTATGGATGTGTTTGGTAATTTAATCGATATTCATACAGGTGGAGTGGACAATATTTTTCCTCACCATGAAAATGAAATAGCTCAGAGTGAATGTGCAACAGGAAAAGAATTTGTAAAATACTGGATGCATAATGAGCACTTACTTGTGGACAATAAAAAAATGTCTAAATCATCAGGTAATTTTTATACATTAGCTGACTTAAAAGAAAAAGGTATATCACCTATTGCTTACCGTTATTGGCTTTATACTGGCCACTACAGAACTCGCGTTAACTTTACGATAGAAACTGCATTAGGTTCACAAACTGCCTTAAATCGCCTTTATGAGGCTTTTAAAAATCTTGGTAATGATTTGAATGGTACTGTATCTACGCAATATAAAAATAATTTAATTTCATTAATGGATGAAGATTTAGATACTCCAAAATCTTTAGCTTTACTTTGGGAGCTTGTACACGATGATTCTATCTCAAAAGAAGATAAACGTGCGACTATGCTTGATTTTGATAACGTCTTTGGATTTGGTTTTAAAGATATAAAAGAAGAAATAATACCAGAAAATATCAAAATCCTTGCAGAAGAAAGAAATAAGGCAAGATTAGATAAAGATTTTAATAAATCTGATGAAATAAGAGAGGAAATTAAAGGACTAGGTTATGAAGTAAAAGATAAAGGTGACGGTTTTGAAATAAAAAAACTATAAAAACTTAATTGCTTCTTCGGGATACAAGATTATCTCACCCTTTTTTATTTGTTGTATGTTTACCCACTCAGCATTTTTGTTTGACTTGTCTACTATTTTTAAATATGAAGTATTATATATTTCTTCGTTTTTTAAATATGATTCATATAAAAAAGTAATTTCGTGCTGCTTGGTGCCGTTATAGTCAAATATATTTTCAATTACAGTAAGTAATTTTTCATTGTAAATTTCAACGGCTAGTTCTTCCATAAATTCTCTTTTTAAAGCAAAAGAAGATGGTTCACCAAATTCTATTCCACCACCAAGTAATCTATAAAAAATTTCACCAGTGGTCGACTCTGTTCCTTTTTGCACAAGTAATTTTCCATTTTTTTTAATAATTGCTAGTGTATTTGGTCTTATCGTATTCATGGTTGATTTTAGTTTCTAATAAAATTAAGTATAATGCTACTAATAAATTTTTTGTATTCTGATAAAGAATTTATATTATACTGATTAAATAAATCAACCATTTTAATAAGATTTATTGTTAATGATTCCAATAACAATGTCACTATTTTTAATCTTATCTTTACAAGTATCTGATGTTTTTAAAGCGTCTGGTATTTCTTTGTTTATATACAATTAATGGATTCTTTTTACTTTCATTTTATCTAAACTTTAGCTGCATCTAACTCCATTAAGAATGTAGAACCTTTACCTGGGCCATCTGATTCAACCCATACACGCCCTTTATGAGCTTCTACAATCTCTTTTGCTAGATATAGCCCAAGACCAGAACCGCTAGTATTCATACGAGCTCCGTCTCCACGAGCAAATTTTTGGAATAATGTTGCTTTGATTTCTGGTGTCATTCCCATTCCTGTGTCTTTTACTGCAAATACAACTTTATTACCGAGCTTCTTTACTGAAACATTGATACTACCCTCCTTAGTATATTTTATAGAATTATCAATAAAGTTTAATACAACCTGGCGAATCTTTTCTTGGTCACCATGAACCATGTGGTCTTTCTCTCTTTCTTCAGTATAAGTCAAAGATAAGCCTTTTTTATTTGCTGTTATAGATAGATCCTTAACCATATCACGAGCCATTTCTTCCAAGCTAAATTCAACCATTTC
The DNA here is from genome assembly GCA_964565285.1 of uncultured Candidatus Saccharibacteria bacterium. Classification (GTDB taxonomy): domain Bacteria; phylum Patescibacteriota; class Minisyncoccia; order Phycocordibacterales; family UBA9973; genus UBA8515. The sequence goes on along the minus strand of CAZMDL010000101.1, from coordinate 1,255 downwards.
ATATTTCATTCCACCTTGTTCTATTTTTGAAACATTCAAAAGATCTTCAACCACTATTGTAAGGTTCTTACTTGATTGGAATATTCTATCTACAGCTTCCTTTGCTTTGTCATTTATTTGCCCGAAATCTCCTTCAAGAATCATAGATGCATACCCTTTAATGGCTGTAAGTGGTGAGCGAAGCTGGTGTGAAGCGAGTGATAAGAATTCTGTTTTAAGCTTGTCTAAACCTTTTAGTTTTTCATTTGCTCCTTCTAATTGCAAATTAGCATCTTCTAATTTTGAACTCAACAACTCAAGTTTTTCTCTTTGCTCGACTTCACGTTTAACAGATTTTATTAAAAAGAAACCAAAAATTAAAATACCAATAAATGTAATACTATTCAAAATTAGACTTACTTTATCTTTAATAAAGAAGAATTGAGAGCCTATTAATATTATTAGACCCCAAATTAAAGCTTGGGTTGCTAAAAGTTTTATGTTAAATGCCTTAAATTTTATTACGAGAATATTTATATAGATTATAAATATAACCATACCGAACAAACCGTATAATTCAATTGATGAATCAGGTAAAATTCCTAGTTTGGTTAAGTATGTTGCTAAAAATTCCATTCCAAAAAAAGAAAAAAGGAATAACTCCATACCCATTCCCATAAATATTATTTGTTTCTTAAAAGCAGATTCTGATGATTTGTACTTTTTAAGTAGTAAAATAAAAATCCATATCATTGCGAGTACACCTAAACATGTACTATATATTTTAAAAGGTAAAAATTCGAATTTAAAGGCATCACAATCTGTTATATTAAAACCACTTAAATTATATTTTGTAGTCATTAATAATATAATAGGAAGTAATAATGATAAAAATATCAATTTAAGTTTAATTGAAACATCTTTTTTGTTTAAAAATACATATATAAAATATATAGAAAATATAGAAATGAAACCTAAAATTAATCCAAAAAAAGACCAAAAAAAGAGTATAACTTCACTATTTATATTTGTCCATGAAATTAGTGTTGAAACTGTCCAAAAAGAAAAGAATATTGATATAACAAAAAGAAGTTTGTTTAGTAATAAGCTTCTTCCGTTCCAATATATATAGAAACTAAAAAATAAGGCTAATACTGTTGCTGGTATTTGTGCATAATATAATAAAAATGGGACATCTGAAGAAAAGAAAAAGTATAAAGGTTGTGGAAATAGGTATCAGATCATATATTTTTTTCTCTTAATTTAATATCTTTTT
>CAZMDL010000100.1:0-4411 GCA_964565285.1 uncultured Candidatus Saccharibacteria bacterium | reverse complement strand
CACTCTTTCTAGTGCAACAGAAACAAGTGCAGTAATCTCTGTTACTAAATAATAATTTTTTTTAAAAATATGACACAAAAAGCATATTTGGCGGGCGGGTGTTTTTGGGGATTAGAAGAGTTGATGCGGAGTCAGCCTGGTGTTTTGGATATTACTGCTGGGTATACTGGGGGAGTAAAAGACAATCCTACCTATGAGTCCCATTTAGGCCACGCCGAGGCATTAGAAATTGTATACGATGATAGTATCACGAGCTTCTGGAAGCTCCTTGATTTCTTTTTTCAGATTCATAATCCGACCACGCTCAATCAGCAAGGGAATGATAAAGGGACTTCATATCGCTCTGCAATCTTTTATCAAAATGAAGAGGAGAAAAAGCAAGCGGAAGATTTTATAAAAATTGTAAATGATTCCAAGCGCTGGGAGAATCCGGTGGTTACCACACTTGAACCGTTTACTAAATTCTGGAAAGCGGAAGAGTACCACCAAGATTATTTACAGAAAAATCCCGGCGGCTATACGTGCCACGCAATTTATTTTGATAGCTATTTAAAATAACGTGGAATATACGCTGAAGAAAAATAAACGCTCAAAATCGATTCGTATTTCTGTTCGAGAGAATGGGGAAGTGCTGGTCACGATGCCCTACCGATTACCAAAGTATTTTGCGGAGAAATTTGTGGCAAGTAAAAAGGAATGGATCGAAGAACGGCTCCGTGAGCAGGAAGTAAATCCACGTCCAAAGAAAATTCTTGCGCATTACTCAGTAAAAGATTTCAAGGAAAATAAAGAAAAGGCATACACACTCGTGGATAATCGCATCGCATACTTTAATCAATTTTATAAATACGAAATCTCTCGTGTGGTAATACGAAATCAAAAATCTCGGTGGGGAAGTTGCTCCGGCAAAAAGAATTTAAATTTTAATTACAAATTAGTCTTTCTGCCACTTCCGCTTGCGGATTATGTGATTGTGCATGAATTATGCCACCTCAAGGAAATGAATCACGGCAAAAACTTCTGGGCACTAGTGGCACAGCAGATTCCGGATTATAAAGAGCGTCGAAAGGCCTTATCGCTCTACTAGTACTTAGTGTGGTATTATAGAGTCATATAAATAATATTCATATTGTATGTTAAAAGATTTCAAACAGTTTTTATTACGTGGAAATGTAGTGGACCTAGCCGTCGGTGTGGTCATCGGTGCGGCATTTGGTACTATCGTTTCTGCATTAGTATCAGATTTACTTACGCCACTCATTGGTGCGGTGGCTAAGGTGCCAGATTTCGGTGGGCTTTCATTTACTATTCATGGAAGTAAATTTATGTACGGGCATTTCATCAACGCACTTATTTCATTTCTCCTTGTGGCAGGTGCAGTATTTTTCTTTGTTGTAAAGCCAATGAATATACTCATTGCTCGCACAAAGAAAGAAAAAGTAATTGACCCAACTTCAAAAAAGTGTACTGAATGTTTGAGCGAGATTCCACTTGCAGCGAAGCGTTGTGCTCACTGCACACAAGCAGTAGCTTAAATTAGGGATTATCGTAGAACTAGTATATACTCTGCGGAGTCGGTTTAGAACAGCTAATTTTCAAAACTAATATGTCAGATGAAATAACAACTCCTACAGAAGAAGAAGTAATCACTCCTACTACTGAGGAAACTACAGAAGAAACTGCAACTCCTGCAGAAGAAACAACAGAGCAAGCTTCAGAAGAAGCTACTGCATAATAAATAATTAAAATTATTTAGAAGATATCAGATCCAAAAGCACATCATAACCGATGTGCTTTTCTGATGAAAAGGTAACCACGGGATATTCACCTACGAATTTTCGAATTGCATTTAGATTTTTTTGTTTTTCACTTTGATTTAATTTATCAATCTTATTTGAAACGATAATTATATCTTTATTGTGTTCTATAAGCTCACGAAAAATAGCCTTGTCACTATCCGTCATTCCCACCTTTGAATCGAGAATCAAAACTACCTTATGATGAGTAATATCTTTACTAAATAAGTATCCTTCTATACGCTCAGAAATAAGATCACGTTGCTCAAAAGAACCTCGAGCATAACCATAACCAGGAAGATCCACAAAATACATTTCATCATTTATTAAGAAGAAATTTATTTCTTGAGTACGCCCAGCAGTAGAACTTGAACGTGCTAACTTTTTATTATTAGTAAGAGAATTTATTAAACTTGATTTACCTACATTAGAACGACCAATAAAAGCCACCTGAGGTAAGCCGTCACGAATCATATTATCACTATCTGTCACACCTCGAGCAAATACTGCTTTTTTTATTTTCATATTTTTTTATTATCTTTTATGTTCACGCCAATCATACTCTTCTTCCTCGTCGTCTTTTTTATCTAAAATCGGAGTATTACAAGAAGAGCATATTTCCTCATAACTACGTAGCCCACAACGTGGACAAGTAGGTTCTTTGGCATATGAACTATCGTTATTCTCTTGTATTTGATACTCATCATCCATAATTTTTAAGTTTATATGATAAAATGTTCTTATGCAAGAATTTACCAAGAGGGAATTAGCACTTCTAAAAAAACTAAACACGCCAAAAAAAATTCAAGATTACATAAATAGTATTCCAGCAAATTTTGAATTAGATAAAAAAGACACAATCAAGTCCCCTTTACGTACAATTCGTGAAAATAATGCTCATTGTATAGAAGGTGCTATTCTTGGGGCGTATATATTATCACTACATGGCTATAAACCGCTATTATTACACCTACAAACAACTAAAAATGATTATGATCATGTTATAGCACCCTTTAAAGAAGAAGGTCTCTGGGGAGCATTATCAAAAACAAACCATGCTGTTTTAAGATATCGTGAACCAATATATAAAAATATTCGTGAACTTGTACTTTCTTATTTTCATGAATATTTTACAGATAAAGGAATAAAAACATTAAGACGATATTCCGAAGTATTGGATTTAAATACATTTGAAGATTCTTGGCCCACAGAAAAAGAAGATCTCTGGGGTATAGACGAAGAATTAGACAAGATAAAACATTACGATATTGCACCAAAAAGTACAATAAAGAAGTATCGTAAAGCAGATAAAATAGAAATAGAAGCAGGGAAGATAGTTGAATGGAAAAAATAAATTTACATAAGAATTTTTATGTGTTGTTTTACTTATCCACAGTTGCATGTGAACGAGCGTTCACATATAATATATTTACTGGTCGCTTAGAAAATAATTTTAAAAAATATATTATATATATGACACATCAAGAATACTTAAAACAAATACAAGCTGAAATACGTCGATTAAATCGCATCATCGATTACAAAATACTTAATGGTGAAAAATATTTTCAAGAAGCGAAAGACCATAAATACTTACTCGAAAAAATCAGAAAACACCAACCAGTAAAAAGTAGTTTCTTTAGTAAATTTTTTCCAATGTTTTACTCACACTAAAAAATATATGAACAACGAATATAAAACAAAACTTTTAAGTTTTTATAACAGAGAAAAAAGAATGCCAAGCTATTCAGAAATGATGAGCCTGTTTGGCTTCAAATCTAAAAACGCAGTATATCGTTTGGTTGATAAATTCATCGACGCTGGGTTTGTATCAAAGGACAAACTTGGTCGTTTGATACCAGAAAATGCATTTACAGAGATACCATTACTTGGATTAGTGAAAGCAGGATTTCCATCACCAAGTGAAGATGTACTTGAAACAACCATCAATATAGATAATTTCTTAATCCAAAAAAGAGATTCTACATATATACTTGAAGTAGATGGGGATTCAATGATAGATGCACATATAGCAGATGGAGACATGGTAATAGCTGAACGCACAAATACAGCACGCGATGGACAAATCGTAATAGCTGAAGTAGATGGAGAATTTACAATGAAATATTTTAGAAAGGAGGGAAGTAAAATATGGTTAGAACCAGCAAATAAAGATTTCCAAAATATCTATCCAGAAAACGATCTAAAAATTTGTGCTGTGGTAAAAGGGGTAATAAGAAAATACTAGCTTAATTGATATATAAGGTTTAAAAAACATATTTAACGTCGTAAAAGATATATTGTGCGACATTACCATATAAAGATTAAGCGCCTCCCTAATATAGATTGACGCTTTAATCTTTGTATTTTATTACTCCCCTAAAGCACATTTATTAAAAGAACGAACACTATCATTATACGTACTAATATAATTTTTTATATTAGTAATTAAAGAATTATATTTTTGAACCATTTTATTATATTCATCAATTTGTTCATTATGACTCAAACCATCATAAACAACCTCTGAATCAATAATGGCTTTCCTACCCTTCAAGTCTTTCTCCATTATACTAGCCTGATTTTTTAATATTTCTATTTTACCTTTTAATACT
>CAZMDL010000099.1:0-7773 GCA_964565285.1 uncultured Candidatus Saccharibacteria bacterium | reverse complement strand
ATTAGAAGAATTAGGAATTAATTAAAAGCTTTTACAATTAAACAACCTTAAGGTATATAATATAAAAATGAAAACTCTTAAATTTACCACTCAATTAGTAGATAAAATTCTATCTGGTGAAAAGACTTCTACGTGGAGACTTTTTGACGATAAAGATTTAACTGTTGGTGACAAATTAATTTTCATAAATAAAGAAACACTTGAAGATTTTGGTGAAGCAATTATCACTTCTCTAAAATTAAAAACATTGGGAACCTTAACTAACGATGACTGGGTGGGGCATGAAAAATTTTCTTCAGAAGAAGAAATGTATAAAAGTTACAAAAAATACTATGGAGATACAGTTAACAAAGATTCAGAAGTAAAAATTATAACCTTTGACTTTAAAAAAAATATTTAATGCTATACTACACACATGCCTACTACTTTAATTGAACGTGTGTTTTTCTTTATCCTTCTGGGGCTCGTACTCATTTTTATGATTGCGATATTTTACCCGTTTATTACAGTTCTTATTCTCGCTGCATCATTTGCTGTGGTATTGAGCCCAGTATATCTATTTATAAAAAATCATATTACTCGAAAGATTGCATGGATTGCATCCCTTATTACAGTGATCCTTTTCGTCCTTGTGATTTGTGCACCTCTTATATTTATCGGAAGCCAAATAGTAACCCAAACACAAGACGCATATACTCACACAATAGCAACAGCCCAAAGTAGTACAATACTCACATCACTTACTACATCGGTAAATAGTATCCTTCCACAAGGAGTAGTTATCGATGTGGGTGCAAAAATCACCGATATATTTTCTGTAATTTCAAAAAATATAACAAATATCTTTTCTTCATTGATTCAAACAATAGCATTATTTGCATTGATGATTATCGCTATATTTTATTTATTAAAAGATGGCGCACAATGGAGAAAAAGTTTTATCAATCTCTTTCCCCTTTCTGAAACAACACTCAACGAAATTTTATCTAAATTAAGTACTGCAATAAACCAAATCATCCGAGGCACATTTATCATCGCAATTATTCAAGGAGTGCTCATTGGTATAGGGCTATTTGCATTTGGGGTTCCTAATGCACTACTCTGGGGATTTGTCGCAGGTATTATGTCATTCGTACCTACCGTGGGGACTTCTATAGTATCTATTCCGGCAATCCTCTTTCTCTTTATGCAAGGAATGCCTATTCATGCATTTGGGCTTTTACTTTGGTCTGCACTACTCGTGGGAATGATCGACAATCTCCTTGCACCATTTATTATTTCTAAAAATACAGAAATACCTTCACTCTTTATCTTATTTTCAATCTTGGGTGGTATTTCACTAATCGGTCCGATTGGAATACTTATTGGTCCACTCGTACTAAGTCTTCTCTACGCACTCATTTCAATTTACCGAAAAGAAAAAAATATTTAGAAATTTCTAAAAAACAACCTTAAGGTGTATAGTATAAAAATGAAATCATATAAACATTTATACAGAAGTAGAGAAAACAAGGCTATTGCTGGAGTAATGGGTGGATTCGGTGAATACCTTGAAATAGATCCAATCTTATTAAGAGCTATATACCTTGGTTTTAGTGTATTCACGGCTCTAGCTCCAGGGATACTCGTTTATATATTAATGGCAATAATAATCCCCTTAAAACCAAAAGTCATACATGTAAAAGCTGAAGTAAAAAATGAAGAAGATAACACAGAAAAAACCACTAATTAATTAGTGGTTTTTATTTATCTAAAATTAAAAAAGAGTTTGACAAATTTGTTAATTTTATGTATATTCATAAAAAACAAAAAAAATTTAATACATTAAAGTTATGGGTAGCCAAAATTTCATGCCAGAAAACAAAAATGAAGTTGCAAGACAAATCAATCAAATGATTCAACAAAATCATTACAGAAGAACCACTGTAATTGGACATCAAACAAATTCAGGAATTGAAAAATTGATGATACGAGCCATCCCCACCTTATGTGGAGTAGCCATAGAACATTTAACAGGAAAAGACCACGTTGGACCAACCGACAAACAATTCATTCTTAAAGGTGATAGGCTTGAAATCCGCAAAAATTCAATTGCAATTTATAAAAACAACAAAGCCTTGAATTTGGAAGATGTAACTATTGTGTACAGACCTGTATCAAATTAATTAGATACAAAAAAATATAAAAAATCCCAAGTATAATACTTGGGATTTTTTATGCTTCCTCACCTGCGATGAACCCTGTAGTCCAGCACAATTGCAAACCATAACCACCAGAAGGGCGATTAATATTTAATAAATCTCCAGTTATATATAAATTTGGATATAAATTAGAGCGCATATTTTTCATATCAACCTCATTAAGCAATACTCCCCCGTCAGCCACCACAGCACGATCATAACCCATAAGATTTGTAATAGTTACAGGCAATGCTTTCAATAAATGCATAATCCTTTTACGCTCTTCTTTTGTAACACTATGAACCTTTGTTTCAAAATTTATTCTCTTAGTTACATCAGGGTCATTTTCTAAAAGCATTTGTATAGCTTTATGTGTACCCTCAGGAACTATTTCTTTAAATACAGTTTTTAAAATTTTATTTTTATTAGCATCAAATACTTTTGTAATCTGTGTATCAAGTGCACCATGATTTGTATCTGGGTATGCATCAATAATTGCTGTTACTTTTCCACTATTTAACAAATCACTAACCTTACTCGCACTATTTAATATCAGTGGACCAGAGAGCCCAAAATGAGTAAATAATACTTTTCCTGTTTTAGAAAATGCTTTTTTATCTTCAAGGAAAAAAGTAATCTTCATAAAAGAAAGCGACACCCCAGCAAGCATATGCACCCAGCTTTCTGCTACTTCAAGAGGTACAATACTTGGAGTAGGTTCTTTTATGGTATGACCTAATTCTTTTAAAAAATTAAATCCGTCTCCTGTTGCACCAGTCTCAGGATGCGACATACCTCCAGTAGAAAGTATAAATGATTTTGCAAAAAATTCTCCTTTATTTGTAGTTACGGAAACAATCTTTCCGTCTTTTGTATTTACTTTCTTTGCCACTACGCCGAGCATTGATTCTACTTTATTTTTATCTAATTCTTTTTTCAATAAATTACACACATCAATAGCTTTCTCAGTATGAGGAAAAGCGCGCTTACGCGCTTGTATTACTAATGGCAATCCACGATCTTCAAAATATTTAAATGTATCCTTCATTCCAAAACGAGAAAAAGCAGAATAAAGAAAAGGTTCGGCTTTGCCATAATTTTGCATAAATACTCTTACATTCTCTTCCCCATTTGTAATATTACAACGCCCACCACCAGTGATTTTTAATTTCTCACCAAGAGAATGATTCTTATCAATTATCATGACCTTTTTCCCAAGAGCACCTGCACAAGCACCTGCCATCATACCAGAAGCCCCACCACCCACAATGAGGACATCATATACTGTATTATTCTTTTTATTATTTACTTCCATTAAGAATTTTTATGAGTGCAAGCTCAAGTGGCAAAGTAGCAATAAATGAATGATGTAAAGCTTGGTAAGTTTCAAGAAGAATTGAAAGTGTATTTGAAGATATATGCTCAGGTTTCTTTGAAACAATCTCAATAAGAAAATCTAAATCATGAACTGATATCTTTGAAGAAATATCATCTTTTGTTTTTGGAGCATAACGAAGCATCAGTGCATAGCGCAAATGAGATAAAATCATTTTTAAATAAACCTCTACATCAATATTGTTCTCTTTGGCACGCATGATTGCTTTCATACCTTTGTCTAAATCATTTTCAGCTAATGAAGAAATAAAATCTTCGACAAGAGCACGACTTGGAGCACCAGTAACACTAACAATATCATCAAATAAAACTTTTTTACCTTGAGCAAAAGAAATTACTTTATCTAAAATAGAAAGAGTATCACGGAAAGACCCGTCACCAACAAGTGCAAGTAATTCTGCTCCACCTTCTTCGATAGAATAACCCTCAGCCTTTGCAACACTATTAATAACGTCAACGAGTATAGAATCGCTTGGTTTTTTAAAAATAAATGTCTGACAACGAGAGATAATAGTATCGGGAACTTTATCAAGCTCTGTGGTAGCCAATATAAACACCACATGAGCTGGTGGTTCTTCGAGTGTTTTCAATATTGCATTCCATGCAGGACCAGTAAGCATGTGAACCTCATCGAGTATATATACTTTGTATTTAGAATCAAAAGGTAATGTGTTTACATTCTCACGAAGTGAACGCATCTCATCGATACCACGATTACTTGCAGCATCTAGCTCGTAAATATCATGCGGTGAAGTACCGAGCTCGCGAGCTATGATTCTTGCAATAGTAGTCTTACCAGTGCCACGAGGACCACACAGAATATAAGCGTGCCCGATTTTACCAGACTTCAATGCTCCACCAATAGCTTTAACAATATGATCTTGCCCAATTACAGAGTCAAAATTACTTGGTCTGTATTTTCTATATAATGCAATATGATTTTCTGACATAAGCTAAGTATAGCAAAAAAGCGTTATTTTAAAAATTCATTCACAATACCTTCTATTTCTTCTACAGAATTTGATTCCATCAATCGGACACGAAGCTCTTTCGCCCCGGGAAAGCCATTCACATAAGCCTTATAATGCTTTTTCATTATAGAAAAGCTTTTTATATCACCAAGGAGCTCCATAAAAAGCTTTGTATGCTCAAGCATAGTCTCTAGTTTTTCTTTTGTTGAAACTTCTGAAAGAGTATAGCGATCACTACCCTGCAATTTCTTCATCCATTTGCGTGGCAATACATGAGCTAGAATTATATTCATTTTCTTTGGGCGTTTTATAATTACTCTATTACTATCAAATATCCAAGGATTACCAAATAAAGCACGCCCTATCATAACTCCATCACAACCAGATTCTTCTGCTAGAATTCTGCCGTGAGCAATATCCATCACATCACCATTACCAATAATCTTAGTCTTTACACCCATACTGTCACGAATAGCAACAATCTCTTTAACATGCTCCCAGCGAGCAGGAACCTTTGAAAGTTCTTTTCTGGTGCGTGCATGAATTGTAAGAGTTGCAATATCTTGAGAAAGAAGAAACGGAATCCATTCTTTTATTTGAATACTATTATATCCTACACGTGTTTTTACAGAGAGTGGAATATTTTTCCCAGCATCTTTTATTCCTTGTTTAGCTGCTTCTATTATTTCTTTTGCTATTTCAGGTGTCTTTATCATAGCGGCACCAGCTCCCTGCTTCTCTATACTTTTATCTGGGCAACCCATATTTATATCAATACCATCAAAACCAAGCTCAGCACAAAGTCGTGCAGCTTCACGCATTTGTGTTGGATGTGAAGAAAAAAGTTGAGCAACTATAGGGCATTCACCTTCTGTATACTCCAAATCTCTTTTTAGAATTTCTCTACCAGGACTTGCTAAACCATCAGCTGAAACGAACTCTGTCCAAAACACATCGGGGCCACCACCCACCTCTCCATGCCGTGAGCATTTTGCAATAATCCTACGGAAAGCCGGATCAGTAACATCAGCCATAGGAGCAAGTGCAAAAAACGGCTTAGGTAAATTATCCCAAAAATTTTCTTGGTTTTTATTTTGAAAATTATTCATTAAATTTATATATCACCTTATTTTTAAAACGTAAATCAACATATAAAAGTGAAGCGTAGTTAGTTTTGATATCATTTGCAAATTCACCTTTATTTAAAGCAGATTGAATATCCAAAAGAAGTTTTCTTACGTCCTGCCCTTTCTTAAAGATAAACCTTTGCCCATTGGAACCCTCTAGTAAAATTTCATATCTTTGCTCATTTGATAGATTAGCGACAACAGGTTTAAATCCTAATTTCTTTAATTCATCTGTAAAATAAATAGTATCTTTAAAAATTGTATTATCAAATATAGTTTGATTCAAAGGATCTTTATCAGATTCTTTTAAAAGTACATAAAACCTAAAATAAACATTTCCAGAAAAATAAGGAGCTTTATCAAAAATAACTCCATCATTATTCATAAAATAACAATTATCATTTTTTGTATCTAAAGATAAATCATATGAATTACCACACCACAGATAAGAACCAGTTTTTTCAGTTATATCAATAGTAAGAGTATTCCAACCCTTTCTTTTAACAGAAACTTTCTCAATACGAGGAAAATTTTTATATAAATTTTTTGTTATTTTTTCATTTGGATAAATAACAGAATTAGATTTTGCAAAAAGATATAAATAATAACCAGAAATATTTTGTTTTACACTTTCCTCAATATCAAATGAATCGACTATATGCGTACCAGAAACAATAATTTCTTTTATAAGAAATTTAGGATACTTTGATAAAAAAGAAAGACCTATTATCAATATAATAAAAATCAACATGCAAAAAGAAGTAAACAATTTAACTTGCTTTTTCTTTTTGCGTTTCAATTCCTCTATATGAGGAGATGTAATAATGTCCCGTTTTGAGGGCATAATATATTAAGAAATAAATTCTTTACCAAAATACTTTACCAATACTTCTGGAATTTTAATTGCCCCTTCAGCTGTTTGAAAATTTTCTACCAAAGATACAAGAATACGTGGTGTAGGAATTGCAGTACAATTAAGTGAATGCACATAACGAAGCTTACCTTCGCTATCACGGTAACGAATGTTTGATCGGCGAGTTTGAAAATCATGAAAATATGAAGCAGAAGAAATTTCACGATATTTATTTTCTTTTGGAACCCAAAGCTCAATATCGTATTTCTTAACTTGACCAAGACCAAGATCGCCTCCACAATTCACCACAGTATGATAAGGGATACCAAGAGATTCAATAAATTCTTCAGTATTACGATTTATCTCTTCATGATATTTTACACTTTCCTCATGTGAAGCTTTTGCAAGAACTACTTGTTCAAGTTTATAAAATTCTTGTACACGAATTAATCCTTTTACATCTTTACTATGACTTCCTGCTTCACGGCGATAACACGGAGAAAACCCTAAATACTTTTTTGGTAATTCATCTTCAGATAAAATCTCATCAGAATGAAAACCCATAACAGGAACCTCTGCTGTACCAGCAAGATATTCACCATCTTGTATTTTATATAAATCTTCTTCACCCTGAGGAAGAAAACCAGTACCTACTAATGTTTCCTTACGTACTATAATAGGAGGAATCACTGGAGTAAAACCTCGGTCAGAAAAGAAATCCATAGCATAATTCCAAATTGCCATAGAAAGACGTGCCCCATCACCGAGTAAAAAATAACCACGAAAACCATGAACCTTTGTACCGCGTTCAAAATCTACCATTTTTAGATTGTTCATTAGTTCAACATGGTCTTTTGCTTCAAAAGAAAATTCTGGTTTTTCACCCCATACTTTTATTTCTTGATTATCAGCATCACTCTCACCATCTGGGACAGTCATATCAGGCACATTTGGAACTTCAAGCATTTTTAACTGCCACTCGCGCATTATTTCACGAAGAGATTCTTCTTTTTCTTTAAGTTCTTCTTTGACTAAACGCATTTCTTCAATAATCTGATGGCGTACATTCAGATCTTTCTCTTGTGCCATAGTTATATTCATTTTGTTTTGCTCTCCACGTAATTCTTCTACACGAGCTAATGTTTCAAGGCGTTTATCATCAAGCGATATAAGAGCATCTAAATCAACTGAAATACGCTTCTTCTCTGCTCCGAGCTTTATAATATCTTTATTTTCTCTGATGAATT
>CAZMDL010000098.1:0-2935 GCA_964565285.1 uncultured Candidatus Saccharibacteria bacterium | reverse complement strand
GCACCAATGAAAAGCTTTTTACCTGGTTGCTCTTGTTCTGTAAGAATAATTTTACCATCAGGCAATACAGGGAAAACCACCACAGTATCACGCCGTTTTACTTTTTCAAAAACTGTAGTTGTACCGTCAAACAATTCTTGTTCCCATTGATATACTTCAAAAAGTACACCACCAAAAACCTTTTTTGCATTATCTGGTATTGGCTGTTTAGATATTGGGCGATTGATATGCATACTATTTAAACCAGGTATTCTGCCATCCTTCCATCATTCCAATCTCTTTTGTTTGAGCAGATATTATATCTTTTGCTAATTTTATAAGTTCTGGATTTTGTGAATTTTTCAATACAGCCTCTGCCATGACTACTGCACCTTTATGATGAACAATCATTTCAGATATAAAAGCTTTATCAAAATCTTTACCTGTCTTACCTTGAAGTCCAGCCATCATTCCATCCATCATATTACTCATATCCATTGGAACATTGCTCATCATTTCACCATTTGGCATTTGATGCATACCGTTTGAATTGTTTGTTTTATTATTACCAACACTCCAACCAATAAAAGCTCCAACAATTAGAAAGACTACACTAAATAAAATAACGTTATTTTTGTTTTGCATATTTTTATATAATTACTTTAATAAAAAACGGAGAGTAGAAACAAGACGGATCTTTTTGTATTCAGGAGAACCTGGATCCTTTTCTACAATATCAAATACTCCCTGATTCCCTCGTACAATTCCTCCCACTTTTGAACCAGAGTTTGTAGCAAATTGAGCAGCTGTATCACGAGCATTCTTTATTGCTTCAGCAAGCATTTCTGGCTTTATGCTATTTAAATCAGAAAAATTAAATGCAATAGAGTTTTGTGTAAGTACTACTCCTTTCTTTACAAGAAGAAGCGTGCCACTTGAACTTGCCTTTGCTAGGTCTACCTTATTTGTATATACAGAAATCTGATTAGTAGAATTATATCGGAACGCAGCTTCTTTATATGTATCTTGATAGATATTTGCCGGAGCGACATTTATCTCTGTATCTTCGAATCCCTTTTCTTTCAGAAATGTTTTGATCGTCACCAAGTTCTTTTCAATATCACCATAAAGTGCATCAATACTGTTTGATTTAACCTCAAAGTTCATTGACCAAACCGCAGTATCCGCTTTTACAATTTTCTCAGACAATCCTTTTACTTCCACATATGCGCCCTGATCAGAAAAGTTCTTTGCCGCAACAAAAAATATAATTGAAAATACGAGTAATGCTATGCTAATAAATAACTTCCCATTGTTTTTTAGTGTTTCCATAAATCTATTATATCATAATTAAAACTTGTAAAGGCGATTACATTTTACCCTGTTCCCGTAAGACCTTTTTAATATGAAATCTCATACTAGTAATGCGTCCAAGCATCGCACCATCCACAAAACACAATGTAAAAGCAGAGAGTTTAGCCCCAGTAAACCAATGCTCAAATATAGAGTGTCGTGCTATAGAAAAAAGTATATACAACACAAGTACAATCCCACCTATCAAATCAAGCCTTCCTACTACAACCTTTTGTTCTTCATGCCATTCAATAGAAAACATTCTTCCTGCAACAAGACCGACAGCTATTCCCAAAACAACGCTAAGACATACCCACAAAAAATGAATATCACTTACAAAAATCTGATAGATAGAAACAAAAATCATTGCACATAGTATAAAAAAGAATATTCGCAATCTACGAATTAATTTTTTATCAATATTATCTTTATGTTCAGTTAAATCTGTTTTAATTTCCATATGTTTAATTTAAATTTTTATAAAAATATTCCTTTCCTTCTTCAGGCTCTTCAAGAGTGTTGTAATCAATAGTAATTTCTTCATCTACTTTTATATCTCTTCTTGCAAAAAAGTGATATCCCTTTTCATCATAAAAACCTCGAGGTTCAGTATTAGGATCTTCAGAATGATTTAAATACCAACCAAGTGGCATATATCCAAAATCAGGCGGGCAAATCATCGTATCACCCCGATCAGCGCAAAAGTTCCTAAATTGTTCTGGTGTTTCATCTTTCTTAAGTATTCGACGAGGATTATTTTCGCCAAATAATCGCATCGGAGTATCTTTTGCAATGTCGTGCAGTGCAAAAACCCCCACTCCATGATTTGCTGCTCTAAGTACAAAAGAAAATTCATTCGTTTGATTCATGCCAATAGTATAACAAAATTTTCTAATTTTATTATCACGAATTTAATTATACCATTTTGGCTAATCTAAGAATTTTTTCTACAAAATCACCCTTTCCTTTATTGTATATTTTACTTCTTGATAAATCTTGAAGTAAAATATATAATAAAGGAAAGGGTGATTTTGAAATCGATTGAGATCTTTTTGATATATTTTACTTCTTGATAAATCTTGAAAATCCTCATTTGGTGTAATTTCAATATTTTTTAATTTTAAATTATTATATTCTTCTACAAGTTCTAAGTGTTTTCTTAAGTAATCTCTAAAATAAATCTGTCTTTCCCAAAAAGTATGTTTTGAGCAAGCAATTGATAGATGGTATTCGATAGGATCCCCTTTTCTCAAAAAAATACGCTCAACAGAAGACATATCTGGTTTATATGAATATCCCAAAAGTTCTACTTTTTTCACAAAGAATGGAATATCATTAATCGAATCAGTTAGAACAGCTATATCTATAATTGGTTTTCCTAATGCTCCAGAAATTGAAGTACTACCAATATGTTGAATATCTTTTATAAGATCTCCTAAAACTAATTTAATTTTTTCAGCTTCTAAATTAAATTTTTCTAGATATTCAGGAGACCATTGCTGTAAATAATTTTTATCCATAGTTATATGTATAATAACATAAATCTTTTGCGGGCGATGGAGGAATCGAACCCCCACCAAAGGTTTTGGAGACCTTCGTTCTA
>CAZMDL010000097.1:0-1952 GCA_964565285.1 uncultured Candidatus Saccharibacteria bacterium | reverse complement strand
GATGTTTTAAACCAAATTGTAAGGACGAAAGGAAAATAAATGTTATCGAATAATCATGTACAAATTGTAATGGGGGTAATCGCTTTAGCAAACGAAACCAGAAAGTCTAAAGGTAAGAAATTTTTATCTAACGATGAAATGCTTGCGGTAGAGAAAAAAATTATCTCATATGTAAACAGGTATAATAAGATTGAAAACTTTATTGTAAACAACAAGGTTTCAATATCCATAAAAGAGTTATTTTATTTGGTCAAAGTTCCTTATCCTGAGTTTTTATATAACGACGCAACGGGGGAATATGTAGTAAGATACAGTCAAGGGTTATCTGACCAGTACTTGCATATTTTAGGCGTTAAAACTCCGTTTAGATTGGTGATGGGAGAACTAAGTACTACCCAAGATGTAAAATGGGCAATCGACATTTCAAATTATAACGTGTTTAAAAAGAAATATATGATGTGGGCGATTAATAAAACATTTAGACAGGTTGGTGGTGAAGGAAATTTTAGAACAAAGAGAATATTGACTTATACTTAACCCTTGACAAAACAAGGGTTTTGTGTTATACTTATTGTATTGTACAAAACAGGAGATAAACGTGATTACAGAAAAACAATACAAGAATTTAGACGACGCTTATCAATACTTTAACAAACATCTTTTTGAAGGTAAACTTAACGATTCAATTATCACTTTAAACGCAAAAGGAAAAACCTATGGTTATCATCACTTTCAAAAATATACTGTAAAAGAAGATAAGAACAAAATATCTGAAATAGCCTTTAATCCTGTTACATTTGAAAATCAAGAAGATATAGAAGTATTACAAACGTTGGTTCACGAAATGGTTCATTTATGGCAACACCTTTTCGGCAATCCCCCGCGCAGGGGGTATCACGATAGAGAGTGGGGAAATAAAATGAAAGAAATTGGACTATATCCGTCCTCAACTGGTAGTGTTGGAGGAAAGGAAACGGGTCAGTCTATGGGAGACTATATCATTGCAGGAGGACAGTTTGAAAAGGTGGCTGGCGCATTTCTTCTTTCTGGAAATAAAATAATAGTCTCTACGAGTCCTGAAGTAAAAAAAGATCGAAAGAAAAATAAGACGCGAGAAAAATTTACTTGTCCCTCATGTTTCCAAGCGGCGTGGGCAAAGAAGACAGCTAAGATTATGTGTGGTGACTGTGAAGAACACATGATTATTGAGAAGGAAGAAGATGAATAATAATATGGATAAAAGAACAGAATCTTTAATTGAAACAATTTCTGAAGCGTCGTATAAATTAGGGGCTATCGACAAGATGTATTTTATTGCATCCGAATTTATGAAAAAATCTGAAAAATACTTCTCAGAAGGAAAGGATGAATTAGCATTTTCTTACAGGGAGCAGTCTAACGCTATTAAAAACGCGGCTAAAATTTTGAAAAACTCTTACGATAAAAGAGAGTTTGTGGACTCTTCTAATGCTTGGTCTATTCTTTCCAATTGTATCACTGAAGTAAATTATCCTGAATAAAAAGTAGATTTTATGAAAAACATAAGAAAATATATCGATATTTGTTGGTTAATTGGTTGTAAAGAGGATTACGGGGAATGTGGATATTCTATTTGTTATTGTGGAAGAGGATTGTATTATGATTATG
This sequence comes from uncultured Candidatus Saccharibacteria bacterium, assembly GCA_964565285.1. Taxonomy (GTDB): domain Bacteria; phylum Patescibacteriota; class Minisyncoccia; order Phycocordibacterales; family UBA9973; genus UBA8515. The sequence goes on along the minus strand of CAZMDL010000097.1, from coordinate 305 downwards.
ATGACTACAATTACGGATTGATAAATTGGATTTTTAGTGGATTTGATAAATACTTATTTAAGGGTTTACAAAACCACATAGACGAACTTCTTTATCCTTATATTAGATTTTGCTCTTATTGTCACAAACCCGATTATTTTATGGGTATAGATTTATACGAAAAATATCATAAAAACTGTTTACCGTTTTAGGAAAATATGTATTATAAAGTTGTAACCCAAGATTTAAAATCTCTTGGTCTTAGAAAAAATCCTACGATAATGACTTTTCCAATTGGTGAAAAAGTATTTGAAAAAGGAAAGATA
>CAZMDL010000096.1:0-4705 GCA_964565285.1 uncultured Candidatus Saccharibacteria bacterium | reverse complement strand
ATTGATAGTGCAAATCAAAAAGATCTTTTAAATATTCTTAATTCTAAAGATTTAAATTTTACACATGGAATGATTCATTTGCGAAAGGGTACAAAAGGCATTGTTGCAATAGAAAATACTCATCCATTTTTACGTTCTGGAATTTCCTTTTGTCATAATGGTTCTATTCATGCATTTCCTCAAACTGATTTTACAAATGAAAGAGGCTTTCGTGAAGGTCACACAGATTCTGAAACTTTCTTTTTAAGGGTTATGGCTCGTTTAGGGTCAAATATAACAGATGCTTCTCTTGATTCTTTGGCTAATGCTTTAAAAGAGGAAATAGAAGAAGTAAAAAAAACTTCAGACTGGACTGCATTGATTGTAATGATGGGGAGTAAGGAGGGTTTGGTCTTAAATTACCTATGGAATGAAAAATATAAAGATAGTAATTCTCTTTGTTTTGATAAATATTATACTTTTTATATAGGTAAAAATGGTTCTGAGACTATTCTCTGTTCTGAAAAATTACCTTTAGATGGTTTTGTTTGGGAACAAATAAAAAATGATTCTTTGTTGGTTTTTCCGATAAATTCTTGACTAAAAAACTTAATTTAGGTATACATAATATATGAATCGAATATCGATCACAAACATAGCTTTCTGGTATCACTTCCAAAATAAAAAATTGGGGGTTGATGTTTGTGCGTAAGATATACTAAAAATATAAAATTTATAAACATGAGCTCCGAATAGGGCTCATGTTCTTTTTTAACTAAAATACAAATAACAAATAAATAATAAAAAATGGAAATTTTTTCTAAAGAAGAATCTTTGGCACGTAATACCAAAATCTTCACAATCAATTCATGGGAAGTAAGAGTTCTTCCTTGTAAGCTAAGTATGTCTTCTATGGAAGTACATATACTTGAAAGATATGCTATGGATTGGGTTAATGCTTTTAACCCAAAGCATAAAAATTATTTTCGTTTAGAGTTTAATGCACCGTCATCTATTATTAGATTTGATTATGTTTTGGATTCTGATGGTATACCTAAAATATTTGAAATAGAAGATAGGCCTGCTGGTTTTGAGGTTATGGCTATTTCAAATAATGAAGCATTTGATTTATTTACGGATTCTTTACTGAGCTATAGTGATTATTCTGGTAAATCAATAGGCATATGTGTTTCTCAAGGGAGGATGTATAATTCCGATGATTATTTTTGGGTACAAAGAGTCTTATCAAAACATAATTTTAGAATGGTGCTTGGTGATATTCCTTCAGATACTGAAAATTATTTATGGCTTGTTCGTTCTTTGCGAAATGAAACTCAGTATTATGATTTATTTCCTAACTCACTTTCTACTATAGAATATGAGGGAGATAAATCATATGGTGTAAAAATGGGTTTATGGAATAAGATTGAAGGTATAGAAGATATAAATTGGAATGAATCTTTTGTCGTAAAGCCTGATGCTGGTTGTAGGTGTGAAAATGTACATTTGTTTAGCCCAGAAAGATCTACTGGTGGGTATTCTACTAAAACTAAGATAACTAATGCTGTTTTAAATAAAGAAGTTTCTTTTATCCAGCCATTATTTTTACCTGAATCTGTAGATTTTTTACCAAATAATTATTCTTTGATCCGTAGGTGTTATGCTGTTTATTCTATTTCTGATAATAAGTATAAAATTATTGGTGGGCAGTGGGAGGCACGTCCTAAGTGTCATAAGATTCATGGAGCTAAAGATGCAATCTGTGGACCACTTGTTATTTGAATTAGTTAACTAAAATTAAAAAAAATCCCTAGATTAATCTAGGGATTTTTTATTATACTCTTTCTACGTATTCTCCAGTTTCTGTATTTACTCTTATTTTATCTCCAGCATTAAGAAAGAATGGTACGTTTATGTTTACTCCGTTCTCAAGCACCACTACTTTCCCTCCACCGTTTGCTGTATTTCCTTTGATTGATGGGGGAGCTTCTTTAATAGTAAATTCCATTTTTACAGGAAGTTTAATACTAATTATCTTTTCTTCGTCGTCATCTTCCCAGACTAATGCGGTTACATTTTCATTTGCTTTTAGGTATTTGATTGAATCTCCTAGAATCTTCTCTGAAAGCTGGAAGCGGTCTTTTGGATTTTCTGGATCACAGAACCAGTACTCACCTTTATTTGCAAAAAGGAACTTTACCTCTCTTTTACTAATATCAGCTTCTTCGGCTTTGTCTGATGCATGAAAAACAGTATTCCATGTGCGTCCAGATAATAAACTTTTTAGTTTAACTTGGTTTTGAGGTTTTCTTTGTTGTGTACGAGCTACATGGTTATCCATAACTTCACATGGTTCATCTTCGTGCACTATTATTTTCCCTGTTCTTATTTCACTGTATTCAAGCATAAATTTATTTGATAACTAATAACGAAAAGAGTATATCAGAACTATATACTCTTTTCAAGAATTCTACTCACCAGCAGAAGACACTTGTATTTCGTCAAAACGAGAGCGAACTTCTTTTAGTATTCCATCTGCAATCTTCTTGTTTTCTTTGAGCCATGTACGTGTCGCATCATATCCACGCCCCATAGATACTTTATTTCCTTCTTTATCTTTCATTGAGTAAGAAGCTCCTTCTTTTTCTATTATTCCTAGCTTTTCACCTAGAGCCATTATTTCTCCTTCACGAGATATTCCTTCACCGTATAGGATATCAAATTCTGTTTGTTTAAATGGAGCAGCGACTTTGTTCTTTACTACTTTTACACGAGTACGTGAGCCTACTACTTCTTCACCTTTTTTGATTTGAGCAATGCGTCGTATATCAAGACGAATAGAAGTATAGAATTTTAGCGCCTTTCCTCCTGGAGTTGTTTCTGGATTACCAAACATAATTCCGATTTGCATACGGATTTGGTTGATAAAGATGACTACAGTATTTGAGCGGGCAACTATTGCTGTAAGCTTACGAAGCGCTTGTGACATTAATCGTGCTTGCTTACCCACATGTGATTGACCCATATCTCCTTCGATTTCATCTTTTGGAGTAAGTGCTGCTACAGAATCTATAACTATAACTGCTATTTTACCTGAACGTACTAAACTCTCTGTAATTTCTAAGCCTTGTTCTCCTGTATCTGGTTGAGATATTAATAATTCATTAATATTTACTCCAAGTTTCTTTGCATACTCAGGATCCATAGCGTGTTCAGCATCAATATATGCACATACGCCACCTTTCTTTTGAGCTTCTGCTACTATATGTAATGCAAGAGTTGTTTTACCAGATGATTCTGGTCCAAAGACTTCTAATATTCTTCCACGAGGAACTCCTCCTACACCGAGCGCCATATCAAGCCCAATAGAACCAGTAGGGATTACGTCTATATCTACTTTTGTTGTTTCTCCCAATTTCATGATTGAGCCTTCTCCGAATTTAGTTTGAATAGAGCGAATTGTATCTTCTATTGCTCCTCCGTTTTCTTTTGGTGCTTTTTTTGCTTTTTTCTGCATATATTTAAATTAATGATTAATAATAGTATTAAATGCGACTACATTATTTTCTTTTTTGTATACTTCAATTGTTTTTTCTATACTTTTACCAAACTTATCTTCAGCTGCTAATGTAATCACTGAGAATCCAGTAGGGAGGGCTATTTTTTCTTCAAAAGCCCCATCTTTATCTATTGTGATTTCTCTTCCATTTAAAGATAAGAACTTTGCGTGTTTCGCATCACCTTTAATCTTTATAAGGTTACCACTTGGAGTATTATTTTCTATTGAAGCATTGATTGTAACACCTGAGATTATATATCTCATTTTAAACAAGCTATAAGTTGCGATTGTTAAAAACAATAAGCTAGAAGCTGTCACTATTACCCAAAATTTTATTGTTTTTGATTTTATCGCATTTATCATATTACATTTCCATATTAGTTGTATGGTCCATAGGCTTTTCTAATACATCTCTTGGTTTAGATCCGTTTCCTGGACCTACAATTCCACGCTCTTCAAGCATATCGATAAGTTTTGCTGCACGTGCATAACCAATACCAAGTTTTCTTTGTAGGTAGGAAGTACTTGCTTTGCCTGATTCAATAACTATATTTCTTGCATCCTCGTATAAATCATCGTCATTACCATCTTCCATACTGTCAGAAAACAAACTTTTACTACCGCTATCTACATTTCCTGAAAGTTCGATTGTATCTGGTAATTCATCTTGATAAGCTGTTTTAAGATATTGTACCACTTTTTTAACTTCTTCTTCAGAAATGAATGCACTCTGTAAACGTTCTGGTTGACTCATTTCACCACTTGCATAGAGCATATCTCCAGCCCCAAGAAGTTTTTCAGCTCCTGCTGCGTCAAGAATAGTACGAGAGTCAATTTGTGAGGATACTTTTAGTGCTACACGAGTTGGAACGTTTGCCTTAATCAAACCAGTAATGACATTCACACTCGGGCGTTGAGTTGAAAGTATAAGATGGATACCAACCGCACGTGACATCTGTGCAAGGCGTACAATAGCACTTTCAAGTTCTCTAGGATATGTTTGCATGATATCCGCGAGCTCGTCGATGATTATTACTATATAAGGCATTTTTTCTATTTCATCATTGCCCTTTGACTTGCTTACTATATTTGAATGGTAAGACTCAATATCGCGAACTGATTCTGATTCTAGTACGTCATATCTTCTATCCATTTCTTTTGCTGCCC
>CAZMDL010000095.1:0-5787 GCA_964565285.1 uncultured Candidatus Saccharibacteria bacterium | reverse complement strand
ATGTAGATCCTTCAGCAACAACAGAAGATGGTATTGCTAATTATAAAATTAAAGTGTCTATAAATGACAAAACTGATTTAATTCGTCCTGGAATGAATGCTAATTTAAATATTAATGTTTTTACAGATATTGCGGTACTCGTTTTACCTAAGACTGCGATACTAGAGAAAGATGGAAAGAAATTTGTGCATGTCGTTACAAATGAAAAAAGAAAAAAATATAAAGATGTTGAAGTTACAACAGGTAAGATAGGTGATGGTAATCTTATTGAAGTTTACGGACTCAATGAGGGTGATGAAATCTTTATAATAAATTAAATAATGAATAAGAATAAACCCAATGATTTTTTTAGAAATGTCCGTGTTGGCTGGTTTTTAGCTAAGCGAGATATACGTCGTGCAAATACATGGACAACACTTTTAATTATGTCTGTAATGACATTAACCTTTTTGAATTTGGTTGTTGTTTCTGGAATATTGATTGGTCTTATTCAAGGTTCTGAAGATGCTCAAAAAAAGTATGCTATTGGTGATATTGTGATTTCTCCTTTTTTAAATAAATCTTTTATAGATCAAACTCAAGTTGTGTCTGATATTGTAAAAACAATTCCAGGTTATAAGAATCATACTATCAGGTATACTGGCTCTGCTTTTGTGGAGAGTAACTATCGTAAGACGATAAATCCTGGTGAGAAGAAAGACGGTGCTGGGGGGAGCCTTCTTGGTATTGATCCGATTGGTGAGGAGAAATTTTCTGGAATTTCCAAGTTTGTTATCCGAGGTTCTTATCTTTCTCCTACAGATCAGGATAGTGTTTTGATTGGTAAAAATTTGCTTTATGAATTTACTCCGATTGAAGCTCCCGGTTTTCAAACTCTTAAAGACATTTCAATTGGTTCACGTGTTAAGATAACTGTGGGTGATATTTCTAAAGAATATTATGTTAAGGGTATACTCTCAAGTAAGGTTGATACATTTGATACATCTATCGTTGCTCTTGATTCTGAGGTTCGTAAGCTTACAGGTCGTAATGATTTAAATGCTGGGACAATTGCAATTCAGTTATTGCCTGGTACTGACCTTTCTTTTGCTAAAAATTTCTTGGTTGAAAATGGCGTAGATAAATTTGGACGCGTACAAACAGCTGAAGAAGCGTTCCCTAAATTTTTAAAAGATATTAAAAATACTTTCGGGATTTTAGGTAGTGCGATTTCTGGTATAGGTTTGGTGGTGGCTTCTATTACTATATTTATTGTTATTTTCGTAAATGCTATTACTCGAAGAAGATTTATTGGTATTCTAAAGGGGGTAGGGATAAATAAAAACGCGATTTTGTATTCTTATATTTATCAAGCTTGTATATATGCAGGATTTGGAATTTTGATGGGATTTATTTTAATATTTGGTTTTATTAAGCCATACTTTATTGCACACCCTATAAACTTTCCTTTTTCTGATGGTATTTTGGTTGCGACAGTTTCCGGAACTCTGAAGCGTGCATTAATATTACTTATTACAACAATGATTGCTGGTTTTATTCCTGCTCGTATTGTTATTAAACAAAACACATTAAGTGCTATCTTAGGAAGATAAATATATGCTAGAAGTAAAAAATTTAACAAAAAAATTTCAAAATGGTGATCAGGAAATTATTGCAATAAATAATATTAATTTTACTGTGCCAGATGGGCAATTTGTTGCTATTACTGGTAAATCTGGTTCTGGTAAATCTACATTACTTTACCAAATGGGATTATTGGATTTACCTACAGGAGGGGAAGTGTTGCTCGATGGGAAAGATTTTGTAATAGAAAATGAGAATGTTCGTACCAATACTAGACTAAATGATTTAGGTTATATATTTCAAGACTATGCCATATTGCCTTCATTAACTACTCTCGAAAATACAATGTTGCCACTTTTAATGCAGGGGTATACAACAGAGGGTTCAGTCGTAAAAGCTAAAAAGGCTCTTGATAAAATGGGTTTACTTGATCGTATGAATAATTTACCAAGTCAGCTTTCAGGAGGTCAACAGCAACGTGTATCAATCGCTCGTGCTATTTCTCATGGACCAAAGGTTATTTTTGCTGATGAACCAACAGCTAATTTGGACTCAGAAACTTCACTTCAAGTAATACAAGCATTTTTAAGTCTAAATAAAGAAGGGCAAACTATAATCATGGTTACTCATGAGCATGAATATGCATTAATGGCCGATAGAATAATAACTATGGCTGATGGTGAAATAGTTAGCGATAAGTTGAATAAATAAAAAAATGCTGAATCTAAATGATTCAGCATTTTTCAATATAATTAATGAACTTAATATTTAATAGACCATTGTATTGTTTGCCCGGCTTTAAATGGTCGAATCTCACCAGGAAGTGATGAGGGGATGATTTGTTCTTCTTTTACTAATGTTATGGATTCTTCTTTTTGTTTAATGTCGAACATCCATAGATTGTTGCTCGACATAAATTTTTCAAAAGTTTTAATACCATTTTCATTTTCAAACATTCCTTTTTCATCAAATATTGATGCATAAAGTTCTATTGCCACATAACTATTATAACAACCACACCTACTACAGTAATCTTTTTTACTATTTTCTGTATGTGGTGCACTATCTGTGCCAGCACGAAATTTATGTTTCTTATTTCCATACATTATTGCTTGGCGTAAGTATTCCACATCTTCTTCGTATTTTAAGATTGGTAAGCACATGTTTTCTGCATACATTCCAGGTTTATATGGAGGTATTCCATTGTGAAATAATGCATCTATTGTGTACAGTAAATGTTGTGGTGTTACCGTAGCTACTACATTTGGACTCGAATCTTCTACAAATTGTACAGCTTCTTTTGTGGTAACATGTTCTACGCTAATAATAAGCTCAGGAAAATCTTTTGTAATTCTATTAAGTGTTTCATTTATAAAAACTCTTTCTCTGTCTACAAAAGGTATTTCGTGTCTAGCAGATTCAGTTTCCGGATGAATGAGTAATGGCATTCCTATTTCTTGCATAACCTCTAATACGTGATAGATTTTTTTAATTTCACTCACTCCTCTGTCTGAATTTGTAGTTGCACCAAGAGGGTATAGTTTGGCTGCATGCCATATTTTCTTTTCGTAACCAATTTCAAGGTTCTTTACGTTGGTGTTGTCGGTCAGATAGCATGTCATGATTGGCTTAAAATCATTATATCCATTCTCTTTTGCAATTTTCAAAATTCCTCTTCTGTAATTCTTTGCAAGCTCAATTGTCGTAATTGGGAATTCTGTGTTTGGCATTACTACAGCTCCCCAAAATTGTCGAGCTGTGTAGTTTAGTACATGAGGCATTAATCCGTCGATTTCACGAAGATGAACATGCCCATCAAACGGTTTTTTGATAGTGATTTCTTTTGTCATAATATTATATTTTATAGAATTTATTTTTTTCTTATCTTAGGCTTTTTATGTTTAAAACGCAAGAGTGTTGTGGTTTTGTCAAAATTGTGATATTCATAAGTAAAAATAAGTAAATTAAAATATAAAATTATGCAATTACGTGGAATTAATTTCGGCTCTGTCATTATGGCATCTGGAACACAAAACTTTGGTGGAGAAGGTTGGTGGTATCACTTACTTTTTTCATTATTACCTGGGTTTTCTTTTAAGGATACAACTCCTACTTCGAAAACTACTACAATCGATGCAAGAGTAGGTAATATGCCTTTAATAAAAGGTACTACTACACCAAGAGAGATTAAACCAAAATCTATTTATGTAAATTTCTGGAGAGGGTATACGGTCAACAATGTTTCTCTTTCTGGTCCAGGATTTTTAGAATTGTTAAGAAGAAATACTTTTTATGAATTTTCCAAAAAGCCGTGGATGCTTTCTTTTATGACTGTAGGGAGTACACTTTTTGAAAAAGAAAATGAAATGCGTGAATTTGTGAATTTGGTTAGAATGTATCAGTATGATCTTGGTCGGTTTGCTATTCAATTAAATGTTTCTTGTCCTAATACAGGTCATGATGTGCAAAAGAACTTTTTGGAAGAAACAGAATATTTGGTTTCAATACTCGCTGATTTAGATGTGCCAATTGTACTTAAGGTAAATTGTGAAATTCCTGGTAATGTTATTTCGGCTTTGGATAAAAATAAAAGTATTGATGCATTTTGTGTTTCAAATACAATTCCTTGGGATAATATAAGTGATAAAGATAAATTAAAATATTTTGGTAGGACAGAATCCCCACTACTTAAACATCAAGAATTTTTCAATGTGAAAGGTAACGGGGGAGTATCAGGTAAATATTTATTTCCAAGAGTTAAACAATGGATTTTATATGCCAGGCATGTTGGCGTAAAAAAACCTATTATTGCTGGTGGCGGAATTCTTTCTTGTAAAGATGTAAAAAGTTTATTTGATGCTGGTGCAAATGCAATTTCTCCTGGGACTGTTGCTATCTTAAGACCTTGGAGGTTAAAGGCTATAATTCGTACAGCAAATAAAATGTTTTTATTGCGTTAATTTTATATAAATAAAGTGTTTATCACACAAGGTTAGAAATGAAATTCTAACCTTGTTTTTTATTATGCTATAATGATTAAACAATTATTATTTACTTTAATTAAAAAATATGGACACATTATTTACAAACAAAAGATTTATCCAAGCATGTACAGTTTTGGCGGTATTATTATCTATTGCAACAGTTTTCTCAATTTTTAAAGGCTTAAAGAGTCATAAGAAGACAGACAATGGGCAAAATGTTATTAATGTTACAGCTGATGCTTTTGTAACTGCAGTTCCTGACATTGCAAATATTTCTTTTACTTTGTCTAACGAGGCTAGTACTTCAAAAGAAGCTCAACGTTTACTAAATGAAATGATTACAAAAGTATTGTCTTATACAAAAGCACAGAAGATTGAAGATAAAGATATTAAGAGTGAGTATGGTGGAGTAACTCCAAAATATAGCTATACACAAATCGAGTGTATTAAATACCCATGTCCACAACGTAACCCAGAAGTAGTGGGATATACAGCAAGTCAAACAATTACTATAAAAATTCGTGATGTTGATTCAGCAAATCAAATTCGTACAGGACTAGCCGGTATTGGTGTAAAAGATATTTCAGGTCCTACATTTTCTATTGATGATGAAGATACATTAAAAGATCAAGCTCGTGAGAAAGCAATTACAGAAGCTCGCATGAAAGCAAAGAAACTTGCACAACAGCTTGATGTTCGTCTTGGTGAAGTAACTAGTTTTTCTGAAAACAATAGTGGTTACCCAATGATGTATGCAAAGGGTATGGATATGGCAACTTCAAGCATGGCTCCACAAGTAGCTCCAGAATTACCAAAGGGTGAGACTAAGATTACTTCTACTGTTACTATTACTTACGAAATCAAATAGAATTTTCAAACAACCGTGTTTAAATTGTAGGGTTGACTTTCTTGCTTATACAGAGTATTATCTTTGTATAAGCCCTACGGGGCGGTTTTTAATAAGAGGGAATTTTTAAAAATATGAACAAACTTATCCAATATTTCAAAGAAACAAAGGCTGAAATGAAAAATGTGACATGGCCAAGTCGCTCTCAGAGTATTTCATTTACTGTGGCTGTGCTTGTAGTATCTGTGCTTGTGGCTTATTATCTAGGTCTTTTTGACAAGCTATTTTCACTAGGTCTTGCACGTTTGATTACAAAGTAATCTTTTAAAAAAATATGGCAAAACAAGAATTACAAGGAGAAAGAAATTGGTATGCTATCCACACTTATGCTGG
>CAZMDL010000094.1:0-2285 GCA_964565285.1 uncultured Candidatus Saccharibacteria bacterium | reverse complement strand
CTTGCACCTATGCTACCACCTGTAGTAACAGAGCATATATATAATAGATTACATTCATTAGGCGTTAATATCTTTTTGAATCGTACTGTAATGAAAGAAGATGTTGACGAAATTACAATGAAAGATATGTCTTTAAAATCTAATACATTAATCTGGACAGCTGGTTCTCGCGCAAATCATTTGTATGGTCAAATAGCTTCATTGAAAGTAAATAAAACAGGAAAGGTTTTAGTAGGTGAATATCTAAATGCAGATGGAGTAGAAAATATTTACATTATTGGTGATGGTGCAGCTACTACGTATTCTGGTATGGCACAAACCGCTATTTATGATGGTAAGTACATTGCAAAATTATTGTTTAGTAAATATAACAATAAAACATTATCTAAATATGTTCCTAAAAAGGTAGCATATGCTGTACCTGTTGGGCCTTATTGGGCTGCTGTGTCTGTTGGACCTTTTAAATTATATGGATTTTTTGCTTGGTTTTTACGTCAATTTATTGATTTAGAATTTTTCTTATCTATACTACCTTTAAGTAAAGCTATTCGTGCTTATCGTCCTAGTACTCATAATTCCGAATCATGTCCTACTTGTAATGATATAAATGATTAAATATATATGAACAAAAAAGATACATCTTGGAATAGTGTGGCTTCTTGGTATGATAATTTATTAAAAAATACAGATGATAGTTACCAATCAAAAGTTATTTTACCAAATTTACTTCGTTTGATTAATTTAAAAAAGACTGAGACTATTTTTGATCTTGCTTGTGGTCAAGGATTTTTTTCTTCAATCTTTGTAAAATCTGGAGCTCGTGTTATAGGTTCTGATTTATCTCCTAGATTAATTGAAAAAGCAAAAGAAAATAAAGACGCAATCTTTTATGTTTCACCTGCACATAAGGCACCTTTTTTAAAGTCTAATTCTGTAGACGTAATTGTTATTGTTCTTGCAATACAAAATATAGAAAATGTGGATGAGGTTTTTTCTGAGTGTAATAGGGTTTTAAAAAATAATGGACGAATGTATATTGTTTTGAATCATCCTGTTTTTCGAATACCACAAGCAAGTGATTGGTATTTTAAGGATAATATACAGTATCGTATTGTTGAAAAATATCTAAGTGAAATAAAAATAAACATAGACATGACCCCTGGTGAGAAAAATCCTAAAAAGAAAATAAAAACAATTTCTTTTCATCGACCGTTGCAATACTATATGAAACTTCTTTCTAAGAATGGTTTTGCCATTACAAAAATTGAAGAATGGATTTCTCATAAAAAGAGCGGTGTGGGTCCACGTCAAAAAGCAGAGGATATGGCTCGTAAAGAAATTCCTTTGTTTATGTGTTTAGAGATTAAGAAGATTTAATTATTTCAATATTTTTATTTCTGCCCCGATTGAATTTAAGCGTTCTGCTATTTCTTCGTATCCACGATTTATCATATATACATTACGTAATATAGAAGTTCCTTCTGCTGCAAGCATAGCTATAAGTATAACCATAGATGGGCGTAATGCAGGAGGGCAGACCACTTGTGCAGATTTTAGTTTTGTTCCTCCTTGAATATATACACGGTGTGGGTCAGCTAGTGTGACATTTGCACCAAGTCGGTTTAATTCTGTAAAATAAATTGCACGGTTTTCATATACCCAGTCATGAATCATTGTTTGCCCTTTTGCTTTTATTGCTATTGGTACAAAGAAGGGAAGATTATCCATATTTATTCCAGGATATGGATTTGCATGTATTTTGTCGTGTGGAGCTACTAATTTACTTGGTAATATTTCAATATCTACTAGATTTGTTCTTTCGTTATATGATTTATACTTTTTAAGTATTTTATATTTTAAACCCATTTTTTTTAATTTGTATAATTCAAGAGCGAGAAAGTCTATCGGGCAACGGTTCACAGTGAGTTTTGAATCTGTTGCGATACTTGCTGATATAAACATCATTGACTCTATAGGATCTTCACTGTTTGAATATTCTATATTTGTATTTATTTCTTTTACTCCATGAACAATTAATTTTGAACTACCAATTCCTTCTATTTTGATTCCAAGTTTTTCTAAAAAGAAACAAATTTCTTGAACCATATAATTTGCACTAGCAAATTCGATAGTTGTTTTACCTTCTATTGTTGCAGCTGCCATTAATACATTTTCGCAGGCTGTATCACCAGCTTCATACATTATTATATTTGCCGGTTTTCTTTTTGTTGGGCTTATGTCGTAGCTGTTGTTTGTTGTTTTTATTTTGGTAACTAGCTCTTCTT
>CAZMDL010000093.1:0-3065 GCA_964565285.1 uncultured Candidatus Saccharibacteria bacterium | reverse complement strand
ATTTTGTTTCTGTACGATGAGCACCAGCTTTTGCCTTCTTTTGCTTTTTGTTCTGCTCATATTGATACTTACCATTGTCCATTATCTTCGCTATCGGAGGGTTCGTATTTGGAGAAATCTCAATCAAATCAAGGCCTTCTTTTTCGGCAAGAGCAAGCGCATCTTTGAAACTTAAAATACCAAGGTTTTCACCCGTGCTTGAAAGTACACGTAGCTCTTTTGCTCTTATTTGGTTGTTTATTCGTTCTCTCAAATGTATAACGATAGAAAAATAATAGATTACCTATCTAGGGACAATAGTAGCATATCCATGCTAATATGGCAATATGACTAACAAGGTTCATATTATATATAAAAATAGAGGGGAAACCCCGCTTGAAGCTTTGCAAAAGCTTAAAAATGAACACTTAGAATATAAGAATTTACCTATGACATATGCTGGGCGTCTTGATCCTATGGCTGAAGGTGTTTTACTGATACTTACAGGAGATGAATGTTTAAAAAAAGATGATTATTTGGCATTACCAAAAGAATACGAAGTAGATGTGCTTTTGGGTTTTAGTACAGATACTTATGATTTGTTAGGTATTGTTAATCCTGTTTTCTTTGATGAAAATAATAAAAATATTTTCTTTTCTAAAGAAGAAATACAAATAGCCTTGAAAAATTTTACAGGAAAATTTAGACAGAAATATCCTGTTTATTCTTCTCGTACTGTTTTGGGTAAGCCACTCTTTGTGTGGGCTAGAGAGGGGAAACTTGCTGAGATAGAAATTCCAGAGCATGAAGTTATGGTAGATATACTTACAATAAAAGAAATGAAAGATATACAAGCTCGAGATTTATTAGATAAAATAAAAGATGATATAGCTCTCGTGAAAGGTGATTTTCGCCAAGATGAAATCCTTGAGAAGTGGAATCAGGTTTTAGTTAATAATGAAGCTACTTATCAAGTAATTACACTTAATGTGGTGTGTAGCTCTGGCACGTATGTGCGTGCAATTGCAAATGACCTTGGGGGTGTGCTTGGTATTCCAGCACTCGCAATGAATATCAAGCGAACTAAGATAGGAGATTTTTTTATAAATATATAACTTGACAAAACAATAATATATAGTGTATAATATTTGAAAATTAATTAACACTAACATGTTTAAAACCGTTTCTGATCTTTTAAATCTTGTTGCTGAGTATCTCGCAACCAACCCAACTTCACAACGTATTCAAGGCCTCATTACTGTGATGACGCTTTACATCCAAGGTAAAAATGACGAACTCACTGAGTTTATAAAAACCACATTCTTTTGTGGTACGAAGCTCATAGATGAGGGAATCATTATTACTCCGTATGCTGGTCCTGAAAAGACCAATGCTGAATTGCTTGCTGTATTTGTACAAAAAGCCAAAGAAAAAGGCTACACAATGGCATACAATCATGATGGCACTGGATACGATGATGACATCAAAGGCTGGGGTTTCCTTGACGAAGCTGTCACTGAAAGCTCGCCTGAAATGTATTTGCCTATCTTGCCAAAAGGTGGACTTACTGAAGGCGAAATGTTTGCCGAAGCCAAAATTGCCGACAAAGAACATGAGCATTTAGTGTGCGATTCAATTCGCACTGCTATTGCACTCCTTGATGCTGATTTCTACAAAGAAAAAGGTACATGGACACCATTCTTTTTGAAAAATAAAAGAAAAAGTGATGATGTTTCTTGTAAGCTCGACTTCGGTTTCTATGATGGTGGTAAGTTCTGCGTGGACGTAATCAAGGTCAATGCCGACCGCAAGTGGGACGATCCGCGTGTTGGTATGACTCTTCGCAACAAGAACTTGGAAGCTTAAACACTTCCGTAATTTATTAAGACACTTTGATTCTTTGACCCTTTGGGTTTTGAATTAAAGTGTCTTTTTTTTGTTATAATCAAAAAGTATAATACGTTTAATACGGACATGTGCTGTATTTAGTTTTATATAAGATTTTCTGTCATGAGATTTTGTGCAGGCGACAGCTTATACAAGCGGGTGTAGAGAATTTTAATAATAAAAATTTTTGTTGGTAAAGAAAATGGGTGAGCTATGAAGGCTCAAAATTATATACAATATCAACTACATAGTAATATGATGAAGGTATGGTGATCTAGATAATTTTCTTTACAATTTCTTGTAAGCTCAACTTCGGTTTCAATGATGATGGTAAGTTCTACGTGAACGTGAACAAGGTCAATGCCGACAACAAGTGGGACAATCCGCGTGTTGGTATGACTCTTCGAAACAAAATATTTTCTCGCCTTATATGGGGCGAGTTTTTGTTTGGGATAATTTTGCTTCACTACTTTTCTTCCACCCATTGAGCATCATACCGATTTCATGTAATTCTTTTGCGAGGTTTTCATACTGCTTGTTTTGAATAAGTTTATTTTCCCAAGAAATTAAAATAAGAAATTTCATACTATCAAGTCGGGTCATTATATAAGTTATTTTTTCAATTTTAGTAGTACCAGTTGTATAATATGCATTATATGAAGTTTCAATAATATCAAGAAATATATTTGAAATTCGATTTACAATAGTAGTACGATGTATTTTAGGTATATGAGGAATAATCAAAAGCCACAATCTAAAAGCTTGTTTGATTCTATCAATGATAGAGGTAGTGTTTGTTGTGCGGGGGGGGGGGTGCTATTCATAGTTTTGATAATATCATATCTATTGAAAATTTGTTCAAAATTAGGAAAAATATATGGTTTATTAAAAAACGCAGTTGCAGAAACGAACTTTCTATCTGGAGCTAGAAAAGCACACTTTTGTTCAAAATTAAAATACCTTCGATAATGATTAAGTCCTATGATGTCTACATCTTTAAAGTTTTTCCATGCCCAATAATGACATGTTAACTCACAATAATTTTTATTCTTTAAAGAAATATTATCACCAATATTGTCATGAAGATATGGTAATTGTACTTCTGACAATGAGGTACCAGCTTGAATTTCTTCAAAATATTCATTTTGAGGAATTACAGCCTTTTTATGCGCACATACTATGATTTTTATATTTACCAT
>CAZMDL010000092.1:0-5112 GCA_964565285.1 uncultured Candidatus Saccharibacteria bacterium | reverse complement strand
GGGGTCAGCCTCTCAGCTCCCCTAAGCGTCATAGCCTTGGTAGTCCATTACACTACCAACTAGCTGATACTTCACAGGCTCTTCCCTAAGCGTTAAAACTTTACCCCGGAGGGACCATCATGTATTAGCACACCTTTCGGTGTGTTGTTCATGACTTAGGGGGAGATTCCTATGTATTACTACCTCGTTCGCCACTAACTTTAAACGACTTTTGAACTTGATATAATCTCATTCATCAGAAAAATAAAGTCCGTTCGACTTGCATGCCTTATCCACGCCGCCAGCGTTCATCCTGAGCTAGGATCAAACTCTACTTTAAAAACCTTCATATAAATATGTTGGTTGAATAGAACGGAACAAAAGAAAAAATACTTTTCTTATTTCCATATATACTGACTTATTCCCTTCATTCGCTGATGAAGAGGAATACTTGCTTGATTTATGTTACCACCATTTACTCCTAAATGGTGGATTTACCTATTTACTTTTCAAGGAAATTAAAACAGCCGGATACTTACCAGACTGTGGACTCTATTATATACATATGGAAATAGAAGTCAAGTATTTTATTAAACTAAAAAGACCCTTATAAAAAGGGTCTTTTTAGTACTATTTTACATTGGTCCATTATTACCTGTATTGGTTGTTCCAGTAGCATTACTAGCACCACCAGTACCAGCAGTAAACAAAGCTACAACAAATGATTTGGTAATAGAATTATTAGTCTTATCTAATTCAGACACCAAACCATTAACATCTGCTTTTAATGTCATATTAAATGTTCCCGCATTACTTGCGATATTTACACTAGAAAATGTTTTATCTGTAATAGTTTTTGTATCACCAGCATTAATTAAAGTTATTTTAGAAAAAACATAAGAGCCAACTTTTGTAGCATTTTTATATAAAACAAATTCTGTATTAGCAGGAATAAACAAAGAAATTGGACCAGTATTTTTTATTGTAAAACTATAAGAAAGAGTTTTTAGAGAAAATGTCTGAGTGAGAGTTGTTGGAGTAAAACTTAAATCAGAAATTGTTAAATCTGAAAATGGAGCTTGTGGATTTGTAGCTTTTATTGGTGTAGTAAATGAAAGCATAGGACTACTATATGTCGTACCAGCAGAATTTTTAGCACCTATTTGGTAATAATACTTTTGATTTGAATCTAAGGAAGATAGGTTAAACGATACAGCACCATTTACATTTTTTTGTACAGTAGTCACATTCCCAAGACTTTGTGTTTTACCATATTCAAGCCATGTATCTGTATTAAGATTTTTTGAATCAATAGTTCCTTCAATAGTCGCAGTAGTAGGAGTAAGATTAGTGTTGGAAATTTGGTATGCAGTAACTGCTGGTGGATAATTAATAGTATTATTTGTATTAACTGAATTTATACTAAATGCCCCACTTGAAATTGAAGCAGCAGAATTCACACCGTCACTCGCTTCAATTAAAATATAATAGTTATTACCTGTAACAATAGAATTAGGGATTAACCAACTCTCACTATAATCATTCACTGTACCACTTGATATAGCATAAACGGTTTGCAAAGCATTGGACCATCCATTAGGAGTAACCAAAGAAAGCTTAATAGTAACTGGATTTACAAAATTACCTGTAGACCAAGATATATTCATAGTATCCCCTGTATTAAAATTACTACCTACAGAAGGATTAGACACTGTTACATAAGGGCGAGAATAACCCGGGGTGTAATAATTATAAGAGTAATTATTTGGATTATACGAAGGGCTAGTAATTGGAGTAAAATGAACCCAAGGAGAATCAACTCCTGTTTGGGTTTGATTCTGAAAACCAGATGAGCCTATAGAATTTGTCGCAACTGCTGAATCAAGGAAGCGAGGATTATCAAAAAATATTTTATTAAGCACATTACGTGTACGCAAACCCACAATACCATCAGGTACTATAAAATTTTGACGTTGAAATTCTTTTACTGCGGAACGAGTACGAGTAGTATAATTCCCTTGAGGAATTGCATTGCTCGCTAAAAAACCTTTTTTAATTAAAACACGCTGAAGTAATAAA
This sequence comes from uncultured Candidatus Saccharibacteria bacterium, assembly GCA_964565285.1. Lineage (GTDB taxonomy): Bacteria > Patescibacteriota > Minisyncoccia > Phycocordibacterales > UBA9973 > UBA8515. The sequence continues at coordinate 3,054 of CAZMDL010000092.1, read as the reverse complement.
ACCTGTGGATCACTCTTTATTCCGTATTTAAGTGTTTTTGTAAAAGCTGGAGATATAACAATCTCAGCACTTGCGACATTCACAAAAACAAACAAAAATACAAATGATAATACAATAGCTTTTTTCATAATAAATATAAATAATTAATACATCTATAGTATAACACCTAAAAAACAAAAACCTACACACTTGCCTTCCTTATATAAATTTAGTATATTAAATTTATGACGATTATTGCTCATGTATTACCCTACGCGCAGATTATCCTTTCTGTTGTATTAGTAGTAGGAATCCTATTTCAGCACTCAGCAAACGACGCTGGTAGTGCTTTTGGTGGTGGAAGTGGTAGCTCTATCTATCACACTCGCCGAGGATTTGAAAAATTCCTATTCTATATGACAATTGTTGTTGCAATTCTTTTTGCTATTTCATCAGCTATTGCAATACTCGTTAAATAATAACGACTCTAATTTATTTATGACCGGGAAACCGGCATATACCCTCTTTTATAATATATGCAAAGATATATACAATTTTTGTTTGAAAAAAAATCTTCTCTAATAAAAAAATTACAGACTGGCTTTAAATCTTTATCAAAAAAAGAATTCTTTATAGTTGTTGGTGCAACTTTTGTAAGTGCCCTCTCTTTAATATGGCTAATTATCATAATAAATAATTCATTTTTAGTTTCAGTACCAGCAGATGGTGGAAAACTTACAGAAGGAATAGTAGGAATACCTACTCTAGTAAACCCAGTAGTAGCTTTTTCTGATGCAGATAAAGATTTAACATCACTTGTATATTCTGGGCTTGTTCGTAAAATGCCAAATGGAGGATTCATACCAGATCTTGCTGAATCATATGAAATATCAAAAAATGGAACAGAATATAATTTTAAATTAAAAAACAAAATAACATTTCATGATGGGACACCAATCACAACAGATGACATTATTTTTACAATAAATCAAATTAAAGACCCTTTAATAAAGAGCCCTAGAAAAATTCAATGGGAAGGTGTAACCGTACAAAAAGTAGACGATAAAAATCTTACCTTTACTCTAAAGCAACCATATGCATCATTTATGGATAATCTAACAATTGGTATATTGCCAATGAAAATATGGAAAAATATATCACCAGCAGAATTTAGTTTAAACACACGCAATATCAAAGCTATTGGTTCAGGTCCTTATATGATAAGTAATGTAACAAAAAACACAGACGGGACACCAAATACATACACACTAAAAAGATTTAATAATTTTGCTTTAGGTAAACCACATATAAAGCAAATCTCTATAACGTCTTATTCAAATGAAGGAGAATTAATAGATGCATTAAAAAATGGTGATATAGATCAGGCCGGTGGAATCAACGGGCAAGACGCAAAAGAAATAAGTAATATAAAAAATATAAAGATAGAAACATCTGTATTACCAAGGATGTTTGGATTATTTTTTAATTCAAATGAAAATAAACTATTTGCAAATAAAAATATAATTCAAGCTATAAACGTCTCTATCGACAAAGAACAAATTGTAAATGAGGTTTTGTATGGATATGGCAAAACTATTGATAATCCAATACCAGAAAGTTTTATAAAAAATACAACAAAAATTAATAGCGAATCGAGTATTCAACCAAAGACAGACACTCAAGCAATGCTTTCTAAAATGGGATTCAATAAAGGAACTGATGGAATTCTCACTCAATCTATTACAACACAGGTAACTACAGGTAAAGGTAAAAATAAAAAAACTACTACAATAGTTAAAAGTGGGGGGCCTAAAATTTCTTTTTCTCTAACTACAGGAGATACACCAGAATTAAAACAAACAGCAGAATTGATAAAACAAGAATTAGGAACTGTAGGAATAGAAGTAAATGTAAAAATATATGAAACAGGTGCTTTAAATCAAATTATTAGATCAAGAAAATACGAAGCCCTTTTGTTTGGACAAGTATTAAATCATGAATCTGATTTATATGCTTTTTGGCATTCATCTCAAAAAAGTGATCCTGGCTTAAACATCGCACTTTATGGAAACAGTACAGTTGATGCATTACTTGAAAGTTCACAAAAAACACTAGACGAGAATGAGAGAAGTAAGAAATATTTACAAATTATGGATATTCTAAAAAGAGATATGCCTGCTATATACATATACTCCCCTGAATATATTTATGCATTATCAAAAGATTTACATCATGAAAATCAAATAAATGCAGACACACCAAAAGATCGATTTAAAACAATTTATGAATGGTATGCAGACACAGATAAGGTCTGGAAATTATTTAACTAATATTAATACTGCAATAGCAGAAAAACCAATATGGAAGAAAATACAAACAAACAAATAAATAAAACAACAGCAAAACCTTTACACAGAAACAACACAAGAACAACTAAGGCTTCTTCTATTCGTGTTTTACATAAGAACACATCACCAGTAAGGACTCACAACAATAATACAAATACACCGAACAAAAAACCAAACAGAGGGACTTATCAATATGATGCATTAAAACAAAACAGAAATAGAAACAATAATAAAAAAAGTTCACCTAGTTCTCATGGACATACTCATACAAAAAAATCTTTCAATAATAAAAACCAAACAAGAATACCAGACCCTATAGAAGGAGTAATCCGAGTTATTCCACTTGGCGGAGTAGAAGAAATAGGTAAAAATATGACAGCAATAGAAATTGGTAACGACATAATCGTTATTGATGCTGGAATGCAATTCAAAACAGATGATACTCCAGGTATCGATTATATAATTCCAAACACAACATACCTTGAGGAAAGAAAAGATAAAATTCGTGCAATGATTGTAACCCATGGACACTTAGATCATATTGGAGGTATTCCACTTGTTATGGATCGTATTGGTAATCCCCCACTATACTCAAGAAATCTTTCTATTCTTATGATGAAGAAAAGACAAGAAGAATTTCCTCATTTACCTGCGTTAAATACTGTAGTAGTAGAGAAGCAATCAGTTGTTACTCTTGGAAATTTACGTGTAAGATTCTTTGGGGTTA
>CAZMDL010000091.1:0-3201 GCA_964565285.1 uncultured Candidatus Saccharibacteria bacterium | reverse complement strand
TATCTTAATGCTTCTAATAATTTATCAGATATTACTAATGCAAGTACAGCTCGAACAAATTTAGGACTTAGTTCTCTGGCTACTGCGACGACTGTTCCGCTTGCGAACGGGGGAACTGGTACATCAACTGCTTTTACACAGGGTTCTTTAGTATTTGCTGGTACGTCTGGTTTGTATAATCAAAATAATTCAAAAATATTTTGGGACGACACAAATTATCGTCTTGGTGTTGGTACAAATTCTCCACAAGCAGGTATTCATATTGCATCTGGTAGTAATTTTCAAATGGTTCTTGAAAGAACTAAGGCTGGTACATATGGTGGTGGAAATAGTGGGAATGCAAGATTTGCTATGGGTATTGATGGTCTTGGTAATGCTGCTGTTGAATTACAAAGAGGAAAATCAGGTTTTAGTCAGTCAACTTCTATATATTGGGATTGGGCTTGGGCAGACGATGCTGATAATGACTTTCGTTTTATTATGAATGATGCGAATCGTTATGATGTTATCGGTAGTAGTTCTTCTAAACAGTATACATTTTCAAGTATAAAAGTTGGTATTGGGGATTCTAACCCTTCAGAGTTGTTTTCTGTCGGTAGTAATGGTCTTTTCCAAGTTAATTCCTCCGGAGATTTGATAAAAATAAATAATGTTGCTTATGCATGGCCAGGATTACAAGCTGGTGGCTCTGGGTATGTGCTCTCAAATGATGGTACTGGTGCACTTTCTTGGGTATCCCCAGGAGCAGCTACTGTTGCAGTGGGTAGTGCAGTAACTTCAGCAACGGCAGGATCCATTTTCTTTGCTGATGGGTTTACTAATTTAGCCCAAGATAATAATCATTTGTTTTGGGATCAAGGTAATAATTATTTGGGAGTAGGTACGTCTACACCACAAGCACCACTACATGTTACTGGTACAAGTGGTAATCCACTCTATGCCGGAATCATGGTTACCGGAGGTTCAAACATTGTACTAGGTGGAAATGGAGGAAATAGCCCATCTATTGTTTTGTATCCAAATATAGCAAATACAGGTGAATATGCAGGAAATTATTACAATGCAACTGATGATGCGTATTATTTGCAAACGGTTGGTCTTTCATCTTCTGATATAGTGCTTCGTAATTTTAGTACAGGAAAATCATTTACTATGAATGAGAATGGTTTACTCACCATAGAAAATATTGATTCTATTAATGGGGTTCATTATTCTTGGACAAGTTCTCAAGGTAATCTTGGTGATGTTCTAATAAATGATGGTTCCGGGAATCTTTCTTGGAGTGCGCCATCTTTGTCTTTGGGTTCAAGTGTATTTAATATTCCTATTAATTCAATGTTGTTCACCGATGGTTCTGGACTTCTTGGTTATGATAATAATTTTGTTTGGGATAACAATAATAAACGTTTAGGTATTGGAACATTTTCTCCATCTAGTGCCCTTTCTGTTGGTAATAATAATGAATTTCAAGTTAATTCAACAGGAGATATTGTTAGTATAAACGGGATTACATATTCTTGGCCATCGGCTGGTGCAGTAAATATTGGCGATGTTTTATCAAGTAATAACGGTACACTTTCTTGGGCTCCGGCTGTTCAAATAGGTTATCCGGTTTCAAATGGGGTGAGTGGTTCAGTCTTGTATGTTGATTCAAATAATCAACTCGCTCAGAATAGTTCTGTGTTATTTTTTGATGGAAATAATTTGGGTATTGGTACAAATTCTCCACAAGCACTTCTTGATGTTAATGGTAATGCTGTGTTTGGTGGTAATGTTACTATGAATTCTCTTACGCCAACAAATGGTATTGGAGATGCTCTTTGTATTGATACAGTTACAAATGTACTTTCTCGTGATGGTTCTGGTGCTTGTGCTGTTTCATCTCAGAGATTTAAGCATGATATTGTATCACTTCCATTTAGTGCTCTTGATACAGTAAATCAACTACGAACAGTAAACTTTAAATATAATGGTACAGATAAGGTTCGTACTGGTTTCATTGCGGAAGAAGTTGAAAAAGTAAATAAAGACTATGTTGTATACGAAGCAGATGGAGTTACTCCGCATGGAGTGTACTATATTGATATGATTCCACTTGTTGCAAAAGCTGTCCAAGAAATTGATTTAAAAATTAAAGGCGTTGCTTCACTAGATCTTACAAACCCTATTTCTGTAGGTTCATTAATAAAGCAATTCTTAGCAGATCAATCAAACAATATTGAAATAATTTTTGCAAAAGTAATACATACAGATAAGGTAGAAACTAAAGAATTATGTGTAGGTACTACATGTATTACAGAAGCAGAATTTATAGAAATGATTCAAAATAAATCATCTAATAATTCAAGTGTAAATAATTCTGTAAATAACTTAAATCAAAATTCTGATTCAAATACAAATGATACTATTCCAGTAGATTCTATAAATAACAATACAGAAGATACGTCCTCTGTAACACCTTCTATGTCTGAGGTGGGTGGGGAAGGTGCTTCTTCTGATTTAAATGGTTAAGGTACTTGCATTTTTTCTCCAAGCGTAGTAAAGTAACCCTGAGCCTTCTAGGGCTCATATTTATATATGCCGACAGTAAATCAATTGGTTCGCAAGAGCCGTAAAATAATTAAAAAGAAATCTAAGGCCGTAGCACTAGCTCGCGGTTTTAACTCACTTAAAAATAAGCCTGTTTATTACCCAGCTCCTTTTAAGCGTGGTGTTTGTACAAAGGTTACAACTACTACTCCAAAGAAGCCTAACTCAGCTCTTCGTAAGATTGCCCGTGTACGCTTGACTAATGGTATGGAAGTTACAGCTTATATTCCAGGTGAAGGTCACAACTTGCAAGAACACTCAGTAGTTATGCTCCGTGGTGGACGTGTAAAGGACTTGATCGGAGTACGTTATCATATAGTTCGTGGACGTCTTGATGCTACAGGTGTAGACAAGCGCCGAAAAGCTCGAAGTCGTTATGGTAATAAGAAGCCAAAGGCAGGTGCCCCAACTAAAAAATAATTTATATGCGAAGAAAAGTAACAAATCGAAATATTGTAAATCCTGACATAGTGTATAACTCAGACAAATTGGCTAAGTTTATCAACTACATAATGCTTAGTGGTAAAAAAGAAACTGCTCGTAAGATTGTGTATTCTGCTCTTGATCTTATTAAAGAAAAGACAGGTAACCCAAATCCTCTTGAAGTTTTTG